>NZ_JBSFHY010000049.1:0-76196 GCF_053597295.1 Streptomyces sp. NPDC001450 | reverse complement strand
TCGATGCGTCAGCGTGTGGTGCCGGGGCCCCGGCACCACACGGACCGCGGCCGCAGCCCCTGTCTCCCATCAAGGCACGAAGGTGTCCATGCTTCCCGCTGCCCCTGAGCAGGCCCCAGCATCACGTCCCGAGCGCGCGGCCAGGCCCGGATCGGGACGGGCGAGACGTCGGGCCCCGAGCGGGCTGTTCGACCCCTCCCAGCTCCTCCGCTCGTTCCCCGAGGCGCTGCGCAAACTGCACCCACGCGTTCTCGTGAAGAACCCGGTGCTGTTCGTGGTGTCCGTCGGCGCGGGCCTGACCACCCTGTCGGCGCTGCTTCACCCGGCCGTCTTCACCGCAGTCATCAGCCTGTGGCTGTGGCTGACGGTGGTCTTCGCCAACCTGGCCGAGGCAGTCGCCGAGGGCCGCGGCAAGGCGCAGGCGGAGTCCCTGCGCAAAGCGCGTACGGACACGGTGGCGCTGCGGCTCCAGCACTGGAGCTACGGCACCAACCTGGCCACCGCCCGCACGGAGGCCGTCGCGGCCACCGACCTGAAGCCGCTGGACGTCGTGCTCGTCGAGGCGGGCGAAATGATCCCGGCGGACGGCGACGTCGTCGACGGTGCCGCGGCCGTCGACGAGTCCGCCGTCACCGGTGAATCGGCACCGGTCATCCGGGAGTCGGGCGGCGACCGAAGTGGTGTCACGGGCGGTACGACGGTGCTGTCCGACCGCATCGTCGTACGGGTCGGCGCGCGCCCCGGCCACAGCTTCCTGGACCGGATGATCGCCCTGGTCGAGGGCGCCTCCCGGCAGAAGACCCCGAACGAGATCGCGCTGAACATCCTGCTGGCCTCCCTCACGATCATCTTCCTGCTGGTCGTCGTCACCCTCCAGCCGATGGGCGAGTACGCCGAAGCCGCCCAGTCCACGACCGTGCTGGTCGCCCTCCTCGTCACGCTCATTCCGACGACGATCGGTGCTCTGTTGTCTGCCATCGGCATCGCCGGCATGGACCGGCTGGTGCAGCGCAACGTGCTGGCCATGTCCGGGCGGGCCGTCGAGGCGGCGGGTGACGTGAACACCCTGCTGCTCGACAAGACCGGCACCATCACTCTCGGCAACCGCGAGGCCGCCGCCTTCGTCCCGCTGCCCGGGATCGACGAACGGCAGCTCGCGGATGCCGCCCAGCTGTCCTCGCTGGCCGACGAGACCCCGGAGGGCCGCTCCGTCGTCGTCCTGGCCAAGGAGCGGTACGGGCTGCGGGCGCCTGCACCGGGCGAGTTGGCGAACGCCCGCTGGGTCGCCTTCAGCGCGCAGACCCGGATGAGCGGTGTCGACCTGCGCTGGGACAACGGCGCCGTCTGCGCCATCCGCAAGGGCGCCGCGCAGCAGGTGATCGACTGGGTGCAGATGTACGGCGGTCAGGTGCCGCCCGAGGCACGGCTCTACTCCGACGCCGTGGCCGCCTCGGGCGGGACACCGCTGCTGGTGGCCGTGCACGACTGGGACGGCCCCAGGGTGCTCGGCCTGATCCCCCTCAAGGACGTGGTCAAGGACGGCATCCGAGAACGGTTCGCCGAACTGCGCCGCATGGGCATCCGTACGGTGATGATCACGGGCGACAACCCGCTGACCGCGAAGGCCATCGCCGAAGAGGCGGGCGTGGACGACTACCTGGCCGAGGCGACACCTGAGGACAAACTCGCGCTCATCAAGCGGGAACAGGAGGGCGGCAAGCTGGTCGCCATGACGGGCGACGGCACCAACGACGCTCCCGCTCTCGCGCAGGCCGACGTCGGCGTGGCGATGAACACCGGTACGTCGGCCGCCAAGGAGGCCGGCAACATGGTCGACCTCGACTCCAACCCGACCAAACTCATCGAGATCGTCGAGATCGGCAAGCAACTCCTCATCACCCGAGGCGCGTTGACCACGTTCTCCATCACGAACGACGTGGCGAAGTACTTCGCGATCATCCCGGCGATGTTCGCGGGCTCGTACCCGGGCCTGGAGTCGCTGAACGTCATGGGCCTGCACAGCCCCACCTCCGCGATCACCTCCGCCATCATCTTCAACGCGCTCATCATCGTCGCGCTGATCCCGCTCGCTCTGCGCGGCGTGCGCTACACCCCGTCCTCGGCCCACGACCTGCTGCGCCGCAACCTGCTCGTCTACGGCCTCGGCGGCCTGGTCCTGCCCTTCGTGGGCATCAAGCTCATCGACCTGCTCGTCTCGGGGGTGTCCGGCCTTGGCTGAGCCTCGCCCGGTGCCCTGGCTCGCCCGTCAAGGTCCCGTATGCACACGTCAGGACCCTGTCAGAGAACCGGGTTTCGGCTTGCTCGGAACGTGCGGCACGGCTTCCATGGACCTTGTAAACAGCGCCTGGCTCCTCTTCGACCGGCCGCCGAGTCCCGCTCGGCCGTCGAGTCCTGAGCCGCGCTGAACGGAAGCGCCCGCGCCACGCCGGCATCGCGTCCCGCCGACACATGCCGTGCAGGCGCCGCGTCCCGCCGACGCCGCTTTCCGTGACCCGAGGGGCGCCGTGATCGGCTCCCGGCGCCCCTCGCTCTTCCTCTCCACCGCACGCCCACCGCCCCTCGCCGGGCGGCGCCGGTGTGCCCGCAACCCCGGATGGGATCATGTCCGACTCCACCCTTTCCACCCTGTCTGGCCGCACCGTTCTGGTTACCGGCTCCACCTCCGGCATCGGCTTGGAGACCGCCCGGCAGCTCGCCGAGCGCGGCGCCACCGTGCTGCTGCACGGCCGTACCGCCGAGGAGACCCGGGCCGCCGCCGACCTTCTGATCGCCACGGCCAAAGTCGGCTCCGACCAACTGGCCCTTCATGCAGCCGACTTCACCCACCTGGACGAGGTCGAGACCCTCGCCCGCACGATCGTCGCCGCACATCCGCACCTGGACGTCCTCGTCAACAACGCAGGCATGGCCGCCCCGGAACGCCACACCGTCACCGCCGACGGCAACGAGATCGCCTTCCAGGTCAACTTCCTCGCCCACTACCTGCTCACCTGCCTGCTGGAGCCGGCCCTGACCAGCGACCCAGGAGGGCGGGTCGTCAACGTCTCCTCCTCCCTGCACCGCACTGCGTCCATCCAGTGGGCCGACCCCAACCGCGCCCGCCGCTACTCCCGCCTCGCCGCCTACGCCCAGTCCCAGCTCGCCCTGACCGTGTTCGCGGCTGACCCGCGCGTCACCGCGGTCTCGGTGCACCCGGGCGTCTGCGACACCGCCCTGCTCCCCCTCTACGCCCACGAGGGCGTCTCCCCCACCGAGGGCGCCGCCCACGTGGTCCGGCTGTGCGCCCCGGCCGTCGAGATCGTCAACGGCGCCTACTACGACCGCGACGAGCGCGTCGACCCGGCCCCGGCCGCAACCGAGGACCGCACGATCAGGCGTCTGAACAAGCTCGCGGACCTGCTGGTCGGCCGTACCGCTTGAAGAACCCTCACCAACACAGGAGTTGACATACATGTCGAAGCGCGCCCGCAAGAAGAAGGACCGTCGCAAGAAGAAGGCCAACCACGGGAGCAAGGCCGGCCAGAGCTGACGACGCACAGGGCGGCGCGCGCCGTCCACCCCAGGGCGGGCGACGGAGAGAGGTAATCCACGGTCGCCCGCCCGGTCCCTACCCCGCTCCTCCACTCCCACGAGGAACCGATGATCAAGATCTCGCCGCCGGACCCACGGGCGCTCGCCCGTTGGTTCCCCGCCCACTCCCCCGGCCCCGCCACGATCGGCGAACACGTGCTGGCCACGGGCATCGGCCGTTGGTGGGGCGACAGGCCCGTCCAGCCGAGCGCGGTCGCCGTCTCCTGCGCCGGACACGTCGTGCTGCGCGGCAGCCCGGAGGAGCTCACACCGGAACTCCTTGCCCCGCTGGCCGGCAACCGCGTCGAAGCCCCGGCCCGATTCCTGCCCGCACTCGGCGCCGCCTTCGACCGGCTCACCCCGTGGGAGCGCATGATCTGGACACTCCAGGCCACCCCTCGGGCCGCCATGGTCCCGCATGCGGTGACCGTACGACGCCTGAATCCGGCGGACGCCGACACGGTGCTCGAACTCGGCTCGGACGCGTCCTGGCTGTCGGCGAGCTGGGGCGGACCGCGCGGCCTCGCCGCCTCCGGACACGCCTGGGCCGCGGTGGGCCGCACAGGTCAGATCCTGTCGATGGCGTGCACGTACTTTCGCGGCACCGACTATGAGGACGTGGCCGTCTACACCGTCCCCGACCGCAGACGCCACCACCTCGCCCTGGCCTGCGTCACCTCCCTGTGCGCCGACATCACCTCCCGCGGCCACACCCCCAGCTGGAACTGCTCGGTCCACAATCGCGCCAGCCGCCTCCTGGCCTGGAACGCCGGTTTCCGCCTGGTCCGCGAGTATGTCCATTACGCGGCGGGGAGCCCCCTGTCACACCTTCGGCTCAGCGCCTAGAGACCCGTCGAAGAGAGGGAGCCGCCAATGCCCAGAAAACCCCCGCTCCTCACCCTTCCGATTCTCGAAGGCCGCCACGAGCTCACGATCACGCTGAAGCGCGGGGAGATGCGTGCCTCAGCGGGCAACCGTCCCTGCATCCGGACGCGAGCGGCCTGCGGCTCCGCATCACCTGGCTGCGGGCCGGCAAGGAGACGTCGTACGACATGACGCTTGGCCTCCAGCCGTGACCCGGCGGCCGGCTCTCGTGGGCCTCCAGGACGGATTCGTGGCCGTGAACGGCATGCGCCTGTCGCGGCTGAGCGGACCTCTGGCATGCGCACAGCAGTCTTAACGCGGTCTTGACGCGTTCGGCGGGCTCTCCCGTGGGTCCACGCGGCACCCCCTGCTTACGCTGGTGCCGCCGTCCGTGTGATGGCCGGAACCCCACGCTGAGCCGCACACCAGGAGAGCACGTCCATGGCCACCACCGAACACCCGCCGCCGAGCCGATTGCGGACGTGGATGCTGGAGGGCCTGTCCGACATGGCAGGACACCAGCAAGGGCCGTACGCCGAGGCGGGGGCACCCCACCAGGGGCAGCGCTGGTACCGGGTGATGTGCCTGACCGGTGTCGACTACTTCTCGACCCTCGGCTACCAGCCCGGCATCGCGGCCCTGGCGGCCGGCCTGCTCTCCCCGGTCGCCACCCTGGTCCTCGTCGTCGTCACCCTGGCGGGAGCCCTTCCCGTGTACCGCAGGGTGGCCGAGGAGAGCCCGCACGGCGAGGGATCCATCGCGATGCTGGAGCGGCTGCTGTCCTTCTGGAAGGGCAAGCTGTTCGTCCTGACGCTGC
Source organism: Streptomyces sp. NPDC001450 (assembly GCF_053597295.1). NCBI lineage: Bacteria > Bacillati > Actinomycetota > Actinomycetes > Kitasatosporales > Streptomycetaceae > Streptomyces > Streptomyces sp. NPDC001450. Next base: position 70,924 of record NZ_JBSFHY010000049.1, on the reverse strand, counting down.
TGGGCTTCGCCGCCACGGACTTCCTGATCACGATCACCCTGTCAGCCGCCGACGCCTCCACCCACCTGATCGAGAACCCGCACCTGACGGGCACGCTGCAGGGGCAGCAGATGCTGATCACACTCCTCCTCGTGGCCCTGCTGGGCGCGGTGTTCCTCAAGGGCTTCCTGGAGGCGATCGGCGTCGCGGTCGCCCTGGTCGTGGTCTACCTCGGCCTGAACGCCGTCGTCGTGGTCGTCGGCTTCTGGCACGTCCTCACCGCCGGCCACGTGGTCACCGACTGGACCAGCGCCCTGACCACCCAGCACGGCAACGTCCTCGCCATGATCGGCGTATCTCTGCTGGTCTTCCCGAAACTGGCCCTCGGCCTGTCCGGCTTCGAGACCGGCGTCGCCGTCATGCCCCACGTCCAGGGCGATCCGGGCGACACCGAGGAGAAGCCGAAGGGCCGGATCCGGGACACCAAGAAGCTGCTCACCACGGCCGCGCTCATCATGAGCGTCTTCCTGATCACCACCAGCTTCATCACGACGGTGCTCATCCCGGCGAACGAGTTCAAGACCGGCGGCCAGGCCAACGGCCGCGCGCTGGCCTACCTGGCGCACGAATACCTCGGCGGCGCCTTCGGCACTGTCTACGACCTGTCGACGATCGCCATCCTGTGGTTCGCCGGCGCCTCCGCCATGGCCGGCCTGCTCAACCTCATGCCGCGCTATCTGCCCCGCTACGGCATGGCCCCGCACTGGGCCCGCGCCGTGCGCCCGATGGTCATCGTCTTCACGCTCATCGCCTTCCTGGTCACGTGGCTCTTCGACGCCAATGTGGACGCCCAGGGCGGCGCCTACGCCACCGGCGTGCTGGTCCTCATGTCCTCCGCGGCGATCGCCGTGACCATCGCCGCGCGCAGGGCCGCGCAGCGCGGCTGGACCGCCGCCTTCGCCACCATCTCCGCGGTCCTGCTCTACGTGACCGTGGCGAACGTCATCGAACGCCCGGACGGTGTGAAGATCGGCGCCTGCTTCATCGTCGGCATCATGCTCGTCTCCTTCTTCTCCCGGCTGGCCCGCGCCTTCGAACTGCGCGTCACGCATGTCGAGCTGGACGACATGGCGGAACGGTTCATCAGGGACATGTCCCACCGCCGCATCCGCTTCATCGCGAATAAGCCCGGTCACCGGGACAAGGCCGAGTACCGTGACAAGATCGAGCAGATCAGGGCCGACAACGACATCCCGGCCACGGAGGACTTCGTGTTCGTCGAGGTCACGGTCACCGACCCCTCCGAGTTCGAGGCGGGCCTGATCGTGCGCGGCGAGGTTCTGCACGACCGCTACCGCGTCCTGACCCTGGAGCACTCCTCCATCTCCAACGCCCTGGCGGCCCTCCTCCTGCACGCCCGGGACATGACAGGCTGCACCCCGCACGTCTACTTCGAGTGGACCGAGGGCACCCCGTTCGCCAACTTCCTGCGCTTCTTCCTCTTCGGCCAGGGCGAGGTCGCCCCGGTCACCCGCGAGATCCTGCGCGAGGCGGAGCCGAACCGGGTCAGGCGCCCGCGCGTCCACACCGGCTGAGGTTCGACTCCGGCAACCGGCGTCAGGATCCCGTCAGGATTCGCCCGCACAGCGCTAGGACTCCGTAAGCAGCGGTCGCCTCAGCCCGTACGGCCGCCTACCGTCAGCGGCATGCGACGGAGCGGACCGCCAGGCTCGGCCGGCGACCGCCACTGGCGTGGCAGCGCGCGGCTCGCGCTGAGCTGTGCCCTGATGTTCTGTGCTCTCAGCCTCCTGGTCGACTGGGACGCCGGAAGCCTGACCCCGCTGCGTGCCCTGCTCTGGGTCGCCTTGTCGGCCGCAGTGTGCGCAGTCCTCCTGCCCCAGCGGGTGAGTGCGGGCCCCGGCTGGATCGCGGTACGCGCCCCCTGGCGCCGACGGATCGTCCGTACGGACGCGCTCGCCACCGTACGGCAGTACGACGGCGTCTCCTCCCACCTGGTCCTGCGGGACATCTACGGCCATCGCCTGGAGATCGATCCCCGCATCCTCGCCGCCAACCCCCTGCTCTGGCACGAACTCGACACGGGCGTCCGCCGCTCCATCGAGCGCGGCACGCTGCGCCACGGCGCGGATGTGCTGCACCGGCTCGGGAACCGCATCGACCGGGAGACCGTGCAGGATGTCCTCCGGGCGTCGGGGCTTTCCTGACCGCACGGGCAGCTCACGACACCGGGGGTTTTCGGCTTCCGCGCAACGTGCAGCCGAATGCCGCGGGTAGCTGACCGGCCTGGGGCCACGTCATTCTCCAAGCCGTACGTAGCTCAGCAGAGTGTCAGCATGAGACCGACTGGACATGGCTACAGATGACCACGGGCGCACCTGAGCCCATATCCGTGATCCCTGCGCCGACCTGAGGAAACGCCAGTCCAACGGGGTGGCTGGTGACGTGAGGAGCGAGCCGTGTTCTACTACCTGCTCAAGTACGTGCTGCTGGGGCCCCTGCTCAGACTGGTCTTCCGTCCCCGGATCGAGGGGCTGGAGAACGTGCCGGCGTCGGGGCCGGCGATCGTCGCCGGGAACCATCTGTCCTTCTCCGACCACTTCCTGATGCCGGCGATGCTGAAGCGGCGCATCACCTTCCTCGCCAAGGCGGAGTACTTCACCGGGCCCGGCATCAAGGGCCGCCTCACCGCGTTCTTCTTCCGCAGCGCCGGACAGATCCCGGTGGACCGCTCCGGCAAGGACGCGGGGCAGGCCGCGATCCGGGAGGGGCTCGGGGTGCTGAGCAGGGGGGAGCTGCTCGGCATCTACCCGGAGGGCACCCGCTCGCACGACGGCCGGCTGTACAAGGGCAAGGTGGGGGTCGCGGTCATGGCACTGAAGGCGGGGGTGCCGGTGGTGCCCTGCGCGATGATCGGCACCTTCGAGGCGCAGCCGCCCGGCAAGGTCATTCCGAACATCCACCCCGTGGTCATCCGTTTCGGAAAGCCGCTCGACTTCTCCCGCTATGCCGGTATGGAGCACGAGAAGGCCATCCTGCGGGCCGTCACCGACGAGATCATGTACGCGATCCTCTCGCTGTCCGAGCAGGAGTACGTCGACCAGTACGCGGCCGTCGTCAAAGCCGAGCAGGCGGCTGAGAAGAAGGAGCGCAAGTTCCCGCGGGCGCCGCTCAGCTGATCTGCCGTCGGCAGAACGGCTCCGCCACGAGCGTGCCGCGCGCCTAGGCTCGCCGTATGAAACGGGCTGTGGTGATCGGGGCGAGCGGACAGATCGGCCGTCCGGCGGTGGCGGCACTGGAACGGGACGGCTGGGACGTGACGGCCGCCTCGCGGGGCGGTGGCCGGGACGGGTCGTGGGGCGAGGGGGTGCGGGCGGTCAGGCTGGACCGTACCGACGACGGGGCGCTCGCGGCCGTGGTGGGCGACGGTTGCGATCTGGTGGTCGACATGGTCGCGTACGACGCCGGGCACGCACGGCAGCTGACGGACCTCGCGGGCCGGATCGGCGCAGCGGTCGTGGTCTCCAGCGTGTCGGTGTACGAGGACGGCAAGGGGCGGGGCTTCGACACCCTGGACGAGCCCGACGGCTTCCCGGCGTACCCGGTGCCGGTCGCGGAGACGCAGCCGACGGTAGCGCCGGGCGAGGCGACCTACAGCACCCGCAAGGCGTCCCTGGAGCGTGAACTGCACGCGAAGGGCGAGGAGTTGCCGACGACCGTGCTGCGGGCGGGCGCGGTGCACGGGCCGTACAGTCCGCTCCCCCGCGAGCTGTACTTCGTGAAGCGGCACCTGGACGGGCGGGGCAGGCGGGTGCTCGCGTTCCGCGGGGAGAGCCGGTTCCATCCGGCGAGCGCCCGGAACATCGCCGAACTGGTCCGGCTGGCCGCGGCCCGCCCCGGGTCCCGGGTGCTCAACGCCTGTGATCCGCAGGCGCCGACGGTCGCCGGGATCGGGGCGGCGATCGACGCGGTCATGGGCGCGGAGCCGGAGACGACACTAGTGGCCGGTCCGCCGCCCGCCGGATCCGTGGGCCGCACTCCATGGTCGGTGCCGCTGCCGGTCGTCTTCGACATGTCCGCCGCCGAGCGGGAGCTGGGCTACCGGCCCGTGGTGTCGTACGAGGAGAGCCTGCCGGAGACGGTGGAGTGGCTGCGGCAGCGGCTCGCCGCCGAGGGAGACTGGCGGGAGTGTTTTCCGCTGCTGGCGCGGGCTTATCCCGACCTCTTCGACTACGCGGCCGAGGACGCCTGGCCGGCGGGGACATGACGAAGGGGCGGCCGGAGAGTCCGGCCGCCCCTCGTCGCCGTACCGGAGGGGTTACGGCTTGGGCGTCGCGTGCGGCGCGCAGGTCACGTCGGCGGTGTCCAGCCTGCCGTCGATCAGGTAGCTGTCGACCCGCTCGTTGATGCAGGGGTTGACCAGGCTGGTCACACCGTGGGAGCCCGCGCCCTCCTCGGTGATCAGACGGGAGCCCTTGAAGCGCTTGTGCAGTTCGACGGCGCCCGGGTACGGGGTCGCCGCGTCACGCGTGGACTGCACGATCATCACCGGCGGCAGGCCACGGTGCGTCTTGACGTCCACCGGGGTCAGCTGCTTGGCCGGCCAGGTGGCGCAGGGCAGGTTCATCCAGGCGTTGGCCCAGGTCATGAACGGGTAGTCCTTGTTGAGCCGGGTGTTGTCCCGGTCCCACTTCCGCCAGCTGGTGGGCCACTTGGCGTCGGCGCACTCGACGGCGGTGTAGACGGCGTTGCCGTTCTCGGCGCTGATGTTGCCGGCCGTGTCCGACAGGTCGGGGGCGGCCGCGTCGACGAGCGCCTTGGTGTCACCGGCGACGTACTTGCTGAACACCGAGGCGACCGGTACCCACGACGAGTCGTAGTACGGGGCGCTCTGGAAGAAGGAGATCAGCTCGGCCGGGCCGACGACCCCGCCGATGGGGTTCTTCTTGGCGGTGGCGCGCAGTTCGAGCCACTTGGCCTGGACGGCGGCGCGGGTGGTGCCGAGGTGGAAGGCTGCGTCGTTCGCGGCGACCCAGTTCTCCCAGTCCTTCCAGCGGCCCTCGAAGGCGATGTCCTGGTTCAGGTTGGCCTGGTACCAGATGTTCTCGCGCGACGGGTCGACGACGCTGTCCACGACCATGCGGCGCAGATGGCCCGGGAAGAGGGTGCCGTAGACGGCGCCGAGGTAGGTGCCGTAGGAGACGCCGAGGTAGTTGAGCTTCTTCTCGCCCAGCGCGGCGCGGATGACGTCCAGGTCGCGGGCGGTGTTCGGCGTGGTCATGTGGGGCAGCATGGCGCCGCTGCGCTCGGCGCAGCCCTGCGCGTACTCGCGGGCCAGCTTGCGCTGCGCGGTCTTGTCGGCCTCGGTGTCCGGGACCGGGTCGGCCTTGGGCGCCTTGACGAACTCCTGCGGGTCGACACAGGAGATGGGCGCCGAGTGGCCGACACCGCGCGGGTCGAAGCCCACGAAGTCGTAGGCCTTCGAGACGTTCGCCCAGACGGCGTTCTTGGTGGTGACCCGGCGCGGGAAGCGCAGACCGGAGCCGCCGGGACCGCCCGGGTTGTAGACGAGGGCGCCCTGGCGCTCCTCGGGGGTTCCCGTGTTGCCGATGTGGTCGACGGCGAGCTTGATCTGCTTGCCGTACGGCTTGGCGTAGTCGAGCGGCACGGAGACCCAGCCGCACTGGATGGGCTTCTCCAGGCCCCAGTCGGCGGGGCAGTCCTGCCAGTCGATGCCGGCCTTGGCGGCGCGGGCGGCGGCGATCCGGGCGCCCCTGGCCTCACGGTCCTGTCCGTGGCGGCTGTCGGCACTGGCCGCGGGAGCCGACACCGCGCCGGCTATCAGGGTCGCGGTGACGAATGCTCCGGCCGAACCGAGCGCCAGCAGGCGGCTCTTCGGTCTGTTCTCCCTCAAGTGGGCCCCTCCCCCAACAAAGTTCTACGAGTGGTCAGGCGGGGATCCTCTCGGCTGTGAGCCGTCTGAGAACAGGGGTCGCAGGCGTTTCTTTACCAATCCGATAAACGGACGATCACGTCCCGCTGAGCGGGGCATGCACCATTTCAGGCCAGCAGGGTCAGCGCCTCGTCCAGCAGCCGCCGCAGCCCGAGCGCGTCGGGGGCCACCGCGCTGACGAGTACGGCGGGTCCCGCGAGCGGTACCAGCGCGGCGCACTCCCCCAGCATCCGCGCCGCAACCGGCTGCTCGGCGAACTCGGGCCTTACGACTATCAGTTGACCCACCGACCGGTGTCCCGCGAGCACGGCGGGCCCGTCCCAGCCGCCCGGCGCCCCGGGCCCGCAGGACAGTTCCTGGTCAAGTACGGTCCGGCCCGCGACGCGCACCGTGAGCCGGCTGGTGAGCCGCCCGGGTTCCTCGCCGACCCGGCCGAGCACCTGCTCCTCGCGCAGCACGAGCCGTGCCCCGGCGGCGAGTTCGGCCCGGGTGGTGACGTACAGGTCGCTGCCGCCGGCCGAGATCAGCTGCTCGGGCAGCCAGCGCAGCTCGCCGCCCTCGGCCACGTCCAGCCGTACGACGTAGCGGGCCTCGCCCTTGCCCTGACCCGGGAGCGCGATGGTGGCGGCGGCCGACCCGACGTGCAGCCGGGCGCCCTCCTCCACCCGCGCGTCCAGCGCGAAGCGGTCGCCACCGAGCGGGCCGCTCATCGCGCCGACGACCATCACCCGTGCCTCGCCGCCGGCGGCCCGGGTGCGGCGCAGTGCCAGCGGGCCCTCGCCGTCCAGCACGGGCAGCGCCGTACCGCCGCGTCCGTCGGCGCGGGCGACGATCCGCGCGTGCGCCCGGACGCCGGTCGCCGTCATGCCGCCCACGCGGCGAGCCGCTCCCGCACCCACGCGGCCACATCGGCGACGCCGGGCTCCTCGCGCAACGACTGGAAGACGACCGGGAGTTCGGCCCGCTGCGCCTTGGCGTCGGCGGCCATCCGGGCGAGGTCGGAACCGACGTACGGCGCGAGGTCGGTCTTGTTGACGACCAGCAGGTCTGCGGTGGTGACGCCGGGGCCGCCCTTGCGCGGGATGTCGTCGCCGCCCGCGACGTCGATCACGAAGATCTGCGCGTCCACGAGCCCCTTGGAGAAGGTGGCGGTGAGGTTGTCCCCGCCGGACTCGACGAGGATCAGGTCCAGCGGCCCGACCTCGTCCTCCAGGTCCTCCACGGCCTCCAGGTTGGCGGAGATGTCGTCGCGGATCGCGGTGTGCGGGCAGGCTCCGGTCTCCACGGCCGTGATCCGCTCGGGCGGCAGCACGGCTTCCCGGAGCAGGAACTCGGCGTCCTCGCGGGTGTAGATGTCGTTGGTGACGACGGCCAGGGACAGCTGGTCGCGCAGCGCCCGGCACAGCGCGGCGACGGTCGCGGTCTTCCCGGACCCGACGGGGCCGCCGAGCCCGATGCGCAGCGCGCGGCGGGAGCCGTCAGGGCGGCGGGCGTCGGCACTTACGGCGGCGGGGCCGTCGTGGGTGTGGTCGAGGTGCATGTACGGCTCCAATGGTTGAGAGGCTTCGTGTGGACACGGCCACTCGCTGCCCGACCGAGTCGGGTGGGTGGGAAGATCTATGACGCGAACAGGCGCACGGGCCAGGTCGCATGCCACTCCGCACCGACCTCCAGCATGGGCCCCGCCGCGGCGGGCAGCGCATCGACTCCCTCGTCGGCCACCCTCCGCGCCGCCTCCACCGCCGCGTCCGCGACGCGATCCAGCTCCGGAGCCAACCGGGCCAGAACTCCCGTCGCGTCGAACGGGTCGAGGCTCAGCAGACGGACCGTGGCCGTCGCCGGCCCGCTCACGCTCTCGTACGCCGCGCAGTACGCGGCGTCCACGGGGCCGAGGCCGGCCGCCCTCGCCGCGACTCCGAGCACCACCGGCTGATGGGCGCCCTTGGGGAACTCCTGTGCCAGCGCGTCGAGTTCGGCCGACGGCCAGCTCGCGCGCGCGGCTCGCATCAGCTGCCGGCCGAGCCTGCGCGCGGCGACCCGCAGCGCCGGCGAGGGGGTGCGGGCGTCCGCGGCCGCGTCCAGCTCGCGGGGTTCGACGCCGAGGGCGGCGGCGGCCGCCAGCGCGCCCGCGACCAGCCCGGCGGTGTGCAGCCGCCCGCGGCAGAAGTCCTCCAGGCTCGCCGCGGAGGTGATCCGTCCCGCCCTGACGGCGGCCTCCGCCCCGCCGGAGTGCGCGTGCCCTCCGGCGGGGAAGCGGCCGTCGGCCAGGACGAGCAGTGCTGCCCTGGACATCAGAAGAGGAAGTAACGCTGGGCCATGGGCAGTTCGGCGGCCGGAGTCGCCTCGACCAGCTCGCCGTCGATGTGCACGGCGAAGCTGTCGGGGTCGACCCGCACCTGGGGACGCGCGTCGTTCTCCCGCATGTCCGCCTTGGTCACCCCGCGCGTCGAGTCGATGGCGACGAAACGCTTGCCCAGCTGAAGCCGCTCCGGCAGCCCGTCCTCGATGGCCGCCGGTGCCACGAAGTTGAACGAGTTGGCGGCCGGCGCCCGGCCGATCGCCCCGTACATCGGCCGGGGCAGGATCGGCTGCGGCGTCGGGATGGAGGCGTTGGCGTCACCCATCTGTGCGTACGCGATCTGGCCGCCCTTGATGACGAGGTGCGGTTTGACCCCGAAGAACGCGGGCTCCCACAGCACCAGGTCGGCGAGCTTGCCGGTCTCGACGGAGCCGATCTCGCGGGCCAGGCCCTGGGCGAGCGCCGGGTTGATCGTGTACTTGGCGACGTAGCGCCGTACTCGCCGGTTGTCCGCCCGACCGTCGCCGGGCAGCGCGCCCCGCCGCCGCTTCATGACGTGCGCGGTCTGCCAGGTGCGCAGGACGACCTCGCCGACCCGGCCCATGGCCTGGGAGTCGGAGGAGATGATCGAGATCGCGCCGAGGTCGTGGAGTATGTCCTCCGCGCCGATGGTGGACGGCCGGATCCGGGACTCGGCGAAGGCCAGGTCCTCCGGGACCGCCGGGTTCAGGTGGTGGCACACCATCAGCATGTCGAGGTGTTCCTCGGCGGTGTTGACGGTGAACGGCCGGGTCGGGTTGGTCGAGCTGGGCAGCACGTGCGGCTCGGAGACCACGGTCATGATGTCCGGCGCGTGCCCGCCGCCGGCGCCCTCGGTGTGGTACGCGTGGATGCCCCGGCCGGCGATCGCGGCGAGGGTGTCGCCCACGAAACCGGCCTCGTTGAGGGTGTCGGTGTGGATGGCGACCTGGATGCCGGTGCGCTCGGCGACGGTCAGGGCCGCGTCGATGACGGCCGGGGTGGAGCCCCAGTCCTCGTGCAGCTTGAGGCCCAGGGCGCCGCCGCGGATCTGGGAGAGCATCGCCTCGTGCGAGACGGTGTTGCCCTTGCCGAGGAAGCCGATGTTGAGCGGGTACTGCTCCATCGCCTCCAGCATGCGGGCCAGGTGCCAGGGTCCGGGCGTCACGGTGGTCGCCTTGGAGCCCTCGGCCGGTCCGGTGCCGCCGCCGACCAGGGTGGTGATGCCGGAGGCGAGCGCCTCGTCGGCGATCTGCGGGCAGATGAAGTGGACGTGCGCGTCGATGGCGCCGGCCGTGAGGATCCGTCCGTTGCCGGCGATGACCTCGGTCTCGGGGCCGATCACCAGGTCGGGGTGGACACCGTCCATGGTGTCGGGGTTGCCGGCCTTGCCGATGCCGGTGATCCGGCCGTCGCGGATGCCGACGTCGGCCTTGACGATCCCCCAGTGGTCGACGATGACGACACCGGTGATGACGGTGTCGGGGGTGCCTTCCGCGCGCGTGGCGCGCGACTGGCCCATGGACTCGCGGATGACCTTGCCACCGCCGAAGACCGCCTCGTCACCGGCGAGCCCGGGGCCGCCGGATCGGTCCTCCTCGATCTCGATCAGCAGGTCGGTGTCGGCGAGCCGGATGCGGTCGCCGGTGGTGGGGCCGAACAGGTCGGCATAGGCGGCGCGGGAGATCTCAGGCATCGAGCGCGCCTCCGGTCCGCCCGCGCAGTCCGGGCACGATCCGGGCGCCGGCGAGGGGCACGAGTTCGACGGCGACGGGGATGCCGGGCTCGAAGCGTACGGCGGTGCCGGCGGCGACGTTCAGCCGCTTGCCGTGGGCGGCGGTCCGGTCGAACTCCAGGCCGGGGTTGGCCTCGGCGAAGTGGTAGTGGGAGCCGACCTGGACGGGCCGGTCGGCGGCGTTGAGGACGGTCAGCCGGGTGACCTCGCGGCCCTCGTTGCAGACGACGGGGCCGTCCGCGAAAAGCACCTCTCCGGGAATCATCGCGGCCCCCTCAGATGATCGGCTCGTGGACGGTGACGAGCTTGGTGCCGTCCGGGAAGGTGGCCTCGACCTGTACGTCGTGGATCATCTCCGGGATGCCGTCCATGACGTCTTCCCTGGTGAGGAGCTTGCGGCCGGAGGACATCAGCTCGGCGACGGTGCGGCCGTCACGCGCGCCCTCGAGGATGTGCGACGTGATGAGGGCGACCGCTTCCGGGTGGTTGAGCCTGAGCCCACGGGCCCTGCGCTTCTCGGCCACGTCGGCCGCCACGTGGATCAGCAGCCTCTCTTGCTCGTGCGGGGTCAGTTGCACGTCCCACCTCACAGTCCTTGCTCCGGACCGTGCGGGGTCCGGTTGCCGCAGCCACCACGACGGGATAGGTGTAACACACAGACAAATTCGCCCGAACGTGATCGATGCGGGCAGAAAAACCCCTGGTGGCGTGGATCGGCAGGCTAGTTCGCCGGAGTTTCAGCGACGTTAACCAGTCCTTGATCAACACATGACTGCGCGATGGGCCCGCACATACCCGGCTACGAGACGCCGGGCCCCCGGCGCTCGGCCGCGATCCCGAAGCGCTGCCGCTCCCGGGCCGCGGGTTCGACCTCGCGGACGCGGGACACCGAGGTGACCACCTGCTGCTCCTCGCCCGGCTCGTCGAGGGCGTCGAGCCGTTCCAGGTCCGCGGCCGAGACCAGCGCGACCAGCGGCTTGCCGTGCCGCGTCACGACGACGCGCTCACCGCCGTACACCACCCGGTTGATCAGGTCGGCGAGCTCAGCCCTGGCTTGCGTCACCGGAATCTCGTAGGCCATGCCCCCATTCTAACGTCACGTACGTCCTGTACATTTTTTACAGAAGAGAGGCCGCCACAGGCCCTGTCGCGAGGAAGGGATATGCCCATGACCCGACCGTCCGCCCGCCACGTCCTGCCCGAGTTCACCGAGCGCACGAGCACGGGCCACCGCACGCGCGATCCCTACTCGAAGCTGTTCGAGAACCGAGTCGTCCTCCTCGGAACACCGCTCGACGACACGGCGGCGACCGACGTGATCACACAGTTCATGCACCTCGAACACGCGGCCCCGGACCGGGACATCACGCTGTACCTCAACTGCCCGGGCGGCTCGTTCAGCGCGATGACGGCGGTCCACGACACGATGCGGTACGTCACCTGCGACGTGGAGACCTACTGCCTGGGCCAGGCCGCGTCGGCCGCCGCGATACTGCTCGCGGCCGGGACACCGGGAAAGCGGTTCGCGCTGCCGAACGCGCGCATGGTGCTCGAACAGCCCTCACTGCCCGAACCGGCCCAGGGACAGCCGAGCGACCTCGTCATCCAGGCCGAGGAGTTGGCCCGGACGCGCACGCTCATGGAGGAGATGCTGGTCCTGCACACCGGGCGCACCCCGGAACAGGTCCACCAGGACCTGGAGCGGGAGCTGGTGCTGGACGCGCCGGGCGCACTGGCGTACGGCCTGGTGGACGGCGTCGTCCCGAACCGCAGGGACACCCCCGGCGCACAGCACGCGCGGTGAGCCGGCCGATGCTGCCACCGGAGCTTCCGCCGCTGCCCGCCCTGACGCGCGCCGAGGGCGAGTTGATCGACCGTTATCTGGAGGCGATCGACCTGCTGGGCCGGATCAACCCGGCGCAGTCCGGGGACACCTACCGCGGGCTGCGCGCGGCGCAGGCCCTGGTGCGCAAGGCGTCCGAGCTGCGCGACGCGCTCGCCCTCATGCACCAGCGCGGCGAAACGGAGCTGCATGGGGACACGCTGGCACAGGCCTTGAGGGTGCTCGACGGCGAGCGCCGCACCGCCCGCGTCGTGCTCCCGCCGGACTGCGTGGGCTGATCCGGACGCCCGTCCGGCTCCGACGGGACCCTCGTGTCGACGGACCCTCCGGAGCCGGACTCGAAACGGTCCGAACGACGTACCCCCGGCCGGCGTATCTTCAAAACATTTTCCGGGTCTGCCGGCTTGCGCAGTACGCCGGTTCGAGGTCGGCGGGAATTTGCTTCGTCCCAGGTCCGGGGCTACGCGCGGGAACTGACGGTGCCTCGAACAGAGCAGCGTCCACCCGAACGGGTGAGTGGTGAGTAACGCCACAAATCCCCGATTCCATTGGGATTTTCCGACTCCTGTGAGTGAAGATCCCTGTCTGACGACAAGCCCCCGCCACCGCGGCGGGGCGATCCGGGCGGACGCCGAGTCCTGCCGCCGCCCTGGATGACCGGTCGACAGGAGTGGATCGGCAGGAGTGGAGGACCCGAGCAAGACGGGTCGCCGGCGCGGACGTTCGTCGCACGGACGGGCGGTCGCACCGAGCAGCCCTTGGGGTGAAGCCGCGGCAACGCGGCCGGGCAACTTCGCCAGCCCGAATCCGACAGGTCATCCTTCACAGGCGGCTGACGAAGGGTTGCGCATGACTGCGCTCAATCGTGTCCCGTCGCTCATGGCCCGGGCCGGTACGGCCTCGGCCCTCACCCTCGCCGCCGTGGGCGGCTCGATCGTGGTCCCGGGCCTCGCCACCGACGCCTCGGCCGCCGGCACGGCCGCGAAGGCACTCCAGGTCGCGGCCTCCAAGAAGGGTGCCCCGTACGCATGGGGGGCCACCGGGCCACGTCGGTTCGACTGCTCGGGGCTGACGCTCTACTCGTTCAAGAAGGCGGGCAAGAAGCTGCCGCGCACGGCCGCCCAGCAGTACAACAAGACCCATCACATCTCGGCCAGGAACCGCAAGGCCGGCGACCTGGTGTTCTTCCACTCGGGTTCCAGCGTCTACCACGTCGGCATCTACGCCGGGAAGGGCAAGATCTGGCACGCCCCGAAGACCGGGGCCGTGGTGCGGCTGGAGAGGATCTGGAGCAGGAGCGTCTGGTACGGCCGGGTCAGCTGACCCGGGCTCAGGGCAGGAGCGGCTCCAGCAGGAGGGCCGCTCCGAGCACCGTGAGCGCCGCCCCGGTGCCCGTCTGCAGCATGCGGGCGGCCCGGGGCCGGCGCAGCCACCTGCCGAGCCGGTCCACCAGCAGGGCCACCACCTGGAACCACGCCAGCGCCAGCGTGCAGACGATCAGCGCGAGCAGCAGCGTCCTGGGCAGGGCGGAGCCGCCGGACGGCACGAACTGGGGCAGCAGGCTGAGGAAGGTCAGCGAGGCCTTCGGGTTGAGGACGTTGGTGACGAAGCCCTGCCGCAGCGGGCGCGTGGCCGACGGTGCCGCCTCGACGCAAGCTTCGGCGGGCCGCCGCAGTGACCACAGGGTCCGCACGCCGAGCTGCAGCACGTAGACGCCGCCGAGCAGCTGCAGCGCGCGGAAGAGCGCGGGTACGGCGACCAGCACGGCCGCGACTCCGGCCACCGCCAGCGTGGTGTGCACGAGGAGGCCGCCCGCGACGCCGAGCCCGCAGACCGCACCGGCGCGGCGGGAGACCAGGGCGTTGCGTACGACCACCGTGAAGTCGGCGCCCGGCATGGCGACGAGTCCGGCGGCGATCCCGGTGAAGGCGATGAGCTGTCCGTCCATACGGCCAGCGTGCACGGCGAGAGCCTTCAGCAGGTATTTCGAATGAGAAGGGTTGGCCTTAAGCAGTGCTTTAGGCTGGTCCCATGTACGACCCCACGCGGCTGGCCGCGCTGGTCGCCGTGGCGGAGGCGGGCTCCATCACCCGGGCCGCCGACCGGCTCGGTTACACGCCGCCCGCCCTCTCCCAGCAGCTGGCCAAGCTGGAGCGTGAGGCGGGCACGGCGCTGCTGGTACGGCATCACCGCGGAGCCCGGCTGACCGAGGCGGGCGAGGTGCTGGTGGCGCGCGCCCGCCGGGTGCTGGACGAGCTGGAGCAGGCCCGGCACGAACTGGCCCGGCTGACCGGCCTGTCGGGCGGGGTGCTACGGCTCGGCACCTTCCCGACCGCGGGCGTCCATCTGCTGCCGCCGGCGCTGAGCGCGTTCCGCCGGGCACACCCGGACGTCGAGCTGTCGGTCGCCGACTACGACCCGCCGGCCGGGGTCCTCGCGGTGGCGGCCGGTGAGGTGGATCTGGCACTGACCCACGCCTACCAGCCGGGCGATGCCCCTGCGGTGCCGGCCTCGGTCGCTCTGGAGCCGGTCCTGGTGGAGGAGCTGGTGCTGGTGACGGCCCCGGGTCATGCGCTGAGCAGCGCCTCGTCCCGGCTGCCGCTGGAGCGGCTGGCCGGGCAGCCGCTGATCAGCATGGCCCCGCACCATCCGGCCCGGCGGGAGGTGGAGGCCCTGCTCGCCGAGGCGGGCGCCACTCCTGCGCTGCTGGTGCCGACCCCCGGGTACGCCGTGGTGTGCGCGCTGGTCAGCGCGGGGCTCGGGGTGGCCGTCGTTCCGGAGATGGTGGCGCGGACCGCGGTCACTCCGGTCGGGGTGCGGCCGCTGGAGGCGGGACGGCTGCGCCGCACGATCTCGGTCGCCTTCCGGCCCGACGAGGCCGCTCCGGCGGCGGAGGCGTTCCGGGCCCTGTTGCACGGGGCGTTCGGCCGCGCCGGGCAGACGCCGGTGCGTCAGCGACCGTCCCTGTGAACCCTCGCCCGGCCGAGTGGGCGTGGCCGCCTGCTGCCGAGGCGGTTCAGCAGGGGCGAGCGGGGACGGGCTGGACAGGGCCTAGAGCTCCGGCTGTCCCGCCGTGACCGGCTCTGCCGGGATGGTCCAGGGGAGTTCGATGGAGACGGTCTTGCCGCCCTCGCGGGTGGGGCGGACGCGGAGTTTGCCGCCGCACTCGGCGGTGAGCCAGCGGATGATGACCATGCCGCGCCCGTTGTCCTGCTGGACGGCGGCGGGCAGTCTCTTCGGAAAGCGCGGATGACTGTCCGTGACGCCGATGCGCAGGTGTTCGTCACAGTCCAGCGCGAGGTCGACCGTGAAGGTGGGTGACTGTCCGAAGGTGTGCTGTACGGCGTTGGTGGCCAGCTCGGAGACGATGAGCCGCACGGTGTCGGCCACTTCGGTGTCCGACGGCAGGCCCCACTCCTCGAGGGTTCCCACCACGTAGGAGCGGGCCGCGGAGACCGAGGCGGGATCGCTCGGCAGAGTGACGGATGCTTCCAGATGGTCTGCCATGGCGGCGTCGTCCCTTTCCCACGGGACCGCAGTCCGACGAGGAGCGGATGGTTCGAGTACGGTCCCGGACTGGTGCTTGTTCGCCAGACTGCCATCACCGGGCCGGTCAGGGGAGCGATCCACCGGGATATGCATATATCTGTCGCTCAAAGCGGTGAACTCTGCGACGCGAGACCGTATTTGGGCGGCCCGGAAGGAGTAAGGAGTAACCCATGCAGAACGGTCCCGCGGTGCGCCGCCGCAAACTGGGCGCCGAACTGCGTGCACTGCGCACCGGGGCGGGGCTCACCAGCGGTGAGGCGGCCCGTCTCGTGGGCTGGCACCAGTCGAAGGTGAGCCGCATCGAGACCGGTGCCAGCGGGGTGAAACCGGCCGATGTGCGGATACTCCTCGACGCCTACGGGGAACGGGACGGCCAGCTGCGTGAGTTGCTGCTGATGTTGGCGGGGTCGGAGGAGGCGGGCGGCCGCAGCCGCTGGTGGCACGCCTACCGTGGCATCCTGCCGCCCACGTACCGCGATTTCATCAGTCTGGAGTCACAGGCGACCGGGATGCGCACCCTGGAGACCACGGTGGTTCCCGGCCTTCTGCAGACGCCCGAATACGCCCGCGCAGTCACCCGGGCGGCTCTGGACGGGGTGGACGAGGAGCGCCTGGACGCGCTGGTGGAGGTGCGGCTGGCCAGGCAGGACGTGCTGCGCGCCGATCCCCCGCTGGAGCTGAGCGCCGTACTGGACGAGGCGGTGCTCAGGCGCGAGATCGGCGGGCCGGAGGTGATGGCACGGCAGCTGGCCCGGCTGGTCGAGTGCGCCTGCCTGCCCCAAGTGCGCCTCCAGGTGCTCCCGTTCGCCGCCGGTGCGCATGTCGGCCTCACCGGGCCTTTCGTTATTTTCTCATTCCAGAGCACTTCTGATCTGGATGTGGTTGTTCTTGACCAGTTGACGAGTAGCCTCTACCTGGAACGGAAAGAAGACCTCAAGGCCTACCTGGAGGCCTTCAACACCCTTCAGATCCACGCCCTTTCACCCGAGGACTCGTTGGATTACATCGCCGGGATAGGTGACGGCGCGTAAGGAGGCACCATGCCAGCACTGCCTCGGAACGTCCCTGCCAGTACCGATCTGCACGACGTGCGCTGGCTGCGCAGCAGCTACAGCACGGGAGCCAACAACTGCGTGGAGACGGCCCGGCCGCACTCCGGCCGCTGGGCCGGGCTGCTCGCCGTGCGCGACTCCAAGAAGCCGGCCGGACCCGCGCTGCTCTTCTCCCCCGGGAGCTGGGCGGGCTTCGTGACCGCGCTCCGATGATCCCGTTCCCACCCGACCCGACCGACCCCTACTGATCAGATCCGATCACTTTCGTGCGATGCCCGGCCGTGTCACGCCGACTCATGGTCGCGTCTCGCCGATCACACGTACAGCGCGTTCGATCTCGGCCCCGGAGAGGTCCGCGCGGGCGGTCAGCCTCAGCCGTGAGATGCCGTCGGGCACGGAAGGAGGACGGAAGCAGCCCACGGCCAGGCCTGCCGTACGGCAGTCGGCCGCCCAGCGCACGGCCTGCTCCGGGGACGGAGCCCGCACCGAGACCACCGCGGCGTCCGGACGTACCGCTTCCAGACCCGCGGCGGTCAGGCGTGCGTGCAGTTCGGCGGCGACCGCGCGGGCCTGTGCCGCCCGCGCCGGTTCGCGCCGCAGCAGCCGCAGCGCCGCCAGCGCCGCCCCCACGGCCGCGGGGGCCAGACCCGTGTCGAAGATGAACGTCCGGGCCGCGTTGACCAGATGGTCGATCACCCGGGCCGGACCCAGCACCACCCCGCCCTGGCTGCCCAGCGACTTGGACAGCGTGGCCGTGACGACCACGTCCCCGGCACCCGCGAGACCCGCCGCGTACGAGGCGCCCCGGCCGCCGTCGCCCAGCACACCGAGACCGTGGGCGTCGTCCACGACCAGCCCCGCGCCGTGCTCCCGGCACGCCTCGGCCAGCGCGGCCAGCGGGGCCGCGTCCCCGTCGACGGAGAACACGGTGTCGGAGACGACGATCGCCTCTCCCCCGTGCGTGCCGAGCGCCTTGTCCACGGCCTCCGGGTCGGCGTGCCCGACGACCTGCGTGGCGCCGCGGGCGAGCCGGCAGCCGTCGATGAGCGAGGCGTGGTTGCCCGCGTCGGACACGATCAGGGAGCCGTGCGGGCCCAGCACGGTGACCGCGGCCAGGTTCGCGGCATAACCGGACGAAAACACGAGAGCAGCCTCGAACCCGCAGAAGTCGGCCAGTTCGCGCTCCAGCTCGGTGTGCAGCTCCGTGGTGCCGGTGACCAGCCGGGAGCCCGTGGAGCCGCCGCCCCAGGTCCGGGCGGCCCGCGCCGCCCCTTCGACGACCTCGGGGTGGTGGGCGAGGCCCAGATAGTCGTTGCTCGCCAGGTCCAGCAGCGGCGAGGCGGCGGGGCGCGGGCGCAGGGTCCGTACGAGTCCGGCGCGGCGGCGCGCCTCGGCCTGCTCGTCGATCCAGCCGAACGCCATGGGTCCTCCGGGGCTTTTGTAGGTAGCGGACAGACCCTAGCGGCACGGCCGACCACCCAGGGTGTGGCAATACCCACACGGTGATCCGTCTTCGTTGTGCAAACTCTCCTTGGCCCGAAGCGGTCCCGTAGGACAGGATCGGGCCTCATGGACCTGCTGAACACGCTGGTGGACAAGGGGCTGCGGCGCGAGCTGCCGACCCGTGAGGAAGCACTCGCCGTGCTCGCCACCTCCGACGACGACCTGCTCGATGTGGTGGCCGCGGCCGGCAAGGTGCGCCGGCACTGGTTCGGCCGGCGCGTGAAACTCAACTACCTGGTCAACCTGAAGTCCGGGCTGTGCCCGGAGGACTGCTCCTACTGCTCCCAGCGACTCGGCTCCAAGGCCGACATCCTCAAGTACACCTGGCTCAAGCCCGACCAGGCCACCCAGGCCGCCGCGGCGGGCCTGGCCGGGGGCGCCAAGCGCGTCTGCCTGGTGGCCAGCGGCCGCGGCCCGACGGACCGGGACGTGGACCGGGTCTCCGAGACCATCAAGGCCATCAAGGGCCAGAACGAGGACGTCGAGGTGTGCGCCTGCCTCGGCCTGCTCTCCGACGGCCAGGCCGAACGGCTGCGCGAGGCGGGCGCGGACGCCTACAACCACAACCTGAACACCTCCGAGGCCACGTACGGGGACATCACCACCACCCACACGTACGCCGACCGGGTGGACACCGTGCAGAAGGCGCACGCCGCCGGACTGTCCGCCTGCTCGGGTCTCATCGCCGGTATGGGCGAGACCGACGAGGACCTGGTGGACGTGGTCCTGTCGCTGCGCGAGCTGGACCCCGACTCCGTTCCGGTGAACTTCCTCATCCCGATGGAGGGCACCCCGCTCTCGGCGGAGTGGAACCTCACCCCGCAGCGCTGCCTGCGCATCCTCGCGATGGTCCGCTTCGTCTGCCCCGACGTCGAGGTGCGCATCGCGGGCGGCCGCGAGGTCCACCTGCGCACGATGCAGCCGCTCGCGCTGAACCTGGCCAACTCCATCTTCCTCGGCGACTACCTGACCAGCGAGGGCCAGGCCGGCAGGGCCGACCTGGAGATGATCGCGGACGCCGGGTTCGAGGTGGAGGGCGCCGGCGAGGTGACGCTGCCGGAGCACCGGGCCACGGCGGTCGGGGGCGGGTGCGGGTCGCACGCCGACGCGGGCTGCGGGTCGCACGGCGAGGCCGGGTGCGGATCCGTCTGCGGTTCGCACGAAGGAGCGGACGTGTGCGGTACGGCGTCCGTGCCGGCCACGAACGAGCCGCGCACCGACCTGGTCTCCGTCCGCCGCCGGGGTGCCGGAACGGACCTCGCGCCCAATGCCTGACCCGTCCGGTCTGAGCGTGCCCGAGCTGCTGGAGCTGGACCGCCGGCACGTGTGGCATCCGTACGGTCCGATGCCCGGGCGTGCCGAACCGCTCGTCGTGGAGTCGGCGAGCGGGGTCCGGCTGCGGCTGTCGGACGGCTCGGGCGAACTCGTCGACGGCATGTCCTCGTGGTGGTCGGCGATCCACGGCTACAACCACCCGGTCCTCAACGAGGCGGTGCGCGAGCAACTGGGGCGGATGAGCCATGTGATGTTCGGCGGGCTCACGCACGAGCCCGCCGTACGGCTGGCGAAGCTCCTTGTCGACATGTCTCCCGACGGCCTGGAACATGTGTTCCTGGCCGACTCCGGGTCGGTGTCGGTCGAGGTCGCCGTGAAGATGTGCCTGCAGTACTGGCGCTCGCTCGGCCGCCCCGGCAAGCGACGGCTGCTGACCTGGCGGGGCGGCTACCACGGCGACACCTGGCAGCCGATGTCGGTGTGCGACCCCGAGGGCGGGATGCACGAGCTGTGGACCGGCGTGCTCCAGCGCCAGGTGTTCGTGGGCCCGCCTCCGGCCGAGTACGAGGAGTCGTACGCGGAGCAGTTGCGCGCGACGATCGAGCGGCACGCCGACGAGCTGGCCGCGGTGATCGTGGAGCCGGTGGTGCAGGGTGCGGGTGGGATGCGGTTCCACTCCCCCGCCTATCTGCGGGTGCTGCGCGAGGCGTGCGACGCGCACGACGTGCTGCTGGTGTTCGACGAGATCGCCACCGGGTTCGGGCGCACGGGTGCGCTGTTCGCGGCGGAGCACGCGGGCGTCACCCCGGACGTGATGTGCGTGGGCAAGGCGCTGACCGGCGGCTATCTGACGATGGCGGCGACGCTGTGCACGGCCCGGATCGCGGACGGCATCGCGCGGGGCGAGGTGCCGGTGCTCGCCCACGGGCCGACCTTCATGGGCAATCCGCTGGCGGCGGCCGTGGCCTGCGCCTCCATCGAGCTGCTGCTCGGGCAGGACTGGCGGTCGGCGGTCCGGCGGATCGAGGCGGGCCTGCGCGAGGGGCTCGCTCCGGCTGCGGACCTTCCCGGCGTCAAGGACGTCCGCGTCCTCGGCGCCATCGGCGTGGTCCAGCTCGACCACGAGGTGGACATGGCCGCGGCCACCCGGGCCGCGGTGCGGGAGGGCGTGTGGCTGCGCCCGTTCCGCGATCTGGTCTACACGATGCCGCCGTACGTCACGGACGACGCTGACGTGGCACGGATCGCGCGCGCGGTGTGCGCCGCGGCGCGGGAGGGATGAGATGCCGGTACTGGTGATCACGGGGACGGGCACGGAGGTCGGCAAGACGGTCACGACCGCGGCCGTCGCCGCCGCGGCGCTCGCGTCCGGGCAGTCGGTGGCCGTGCTGAAGGCCGCGCAGACGGGGGTACGGCCGGACGAGCGCGGCGACGCGGACGAGGTCGCCCGGCTCGCCGGTCCCGTCACGGCCGCCGAACTGGCCCGGTACCCCGAGCCGTTGGCTCCGGGTACGGCGGCCCGGCGGGCCGGGATGGCCCCGGTGCATCCGCACGAGGTGGCCGAGGCCGCGGCCAAACTGGCCACCGAGCACGACCTGGTGCTCGTCGAGGGGGCGGGAGGGCTTCTCGTACGGTTCGACGCGGCGGGCGGGACGCTGGCGGACGCGGCCCGGCTGCTGAACGCGCCCGTGCTGGTCGTGGCCTCCGCCGGGCTCGGCACGCTGAACACCACGGAACTGACGGCCCGTGAACTGAGCTCGCGCGAGCTGGAGCTGGCCGGCGTGGTGATCGGCAGCTGGCCCGACGCCCCCGACCTCGCCTCCCGCTGCAACGTCATGGACCTGCCGGAGGTGGCCGCCGCCCCGCTGCTCGGCGCACTGCCCGCAGGGGCCGGGGCACTCCCGCCCGCCGACTTCCGCACGGCGGCACCGGAGTGGCTGGCCCCGCGCCTGTACGGGGCATGGGACGCGGAGGCGTTCCAAATCCGGGAGGCGCCCTAGTCGGTGCCCGTGGAGGCGTCCAGCAGGCGTACCAGTTCGATCCGTGAGCGGATGCCCAGGCGGGCGAAGACTCCGCGCAGGTGGTGGTCGATGGTGCGGGGGCTGAGGGCGAGCCGGTCGGCGATCTCGCGGTTGGTGGCGCCCTCCGCGGCCATGCGGGCCACCGTCAGCTGCTGGGCGGTGAGCAGGGCGGCCGGGTCCGTCGCGGTGGGCGCGGGCACGGGTGTGCCGAGGGCGCGGAGTTCGGCCCGGGCCTGGGCCGCGCAGTGCGGGACGCCGAAGGACTCGAAGGCCTCAAGGGCGCTGTGCAGCCGGTCGCGGGCCTCGGCGCGGCGGCGCAGCCTGCGCAGGACGCTCGCGCACAGCAGCTCGGTGCGGGCGCGTTCGAGGTCGCGGGTGCCCCGGGCGTGCAGGTCGAGGGCGGTCCGGTAGTGCTCGACGGCCTCGGTGCCGGGTGCGAGCAGGGCCCGGCAGCGGGCGCTGAGGGCGAGGTCGTCGGGGCTGTCCACGGCCCTTGCCCAGCGCTCGTGGTCGGCATGGGCGGCACGGGCCACCCGGGTGTCGCCGGTGCGGACGGCGGCCTCCACGTAGTGCGGGGTGGCCAGGTGCCGGATGGCGCGGTGGCCGTGTCCGGGGCCGGATCCGGCGAGGGCGCGCAGCCGGGCCGCCGCGGCGGGGAAACGGCCGGTGGTGAGGTCGAGGAAGGCCAGCGCCCACTGGGCGAGCGCGGCGGGCAGACCGAGACCACGGGCGAGGGCGTGCGAGCGCGCGGCCGCCGCGTGCGCCCGGCAGCCTTCCTCGTCCCCGGTGACCGCCGCGAACATGGCGAGGGCGGCCCGCAGATGACAGGCCCCGTTGTCGTGCCCGGTGGCGTACGCCTGCCGCAGGGCCTCCCGCGCTGCGACCTCGGCGGCACGAGTGCGCCCGGTCCAGAAGTCGGCGTACGCACGGAACTCCATGGCCTGAGCCTCGATCACGGGCATGCCCCGAGCCCGTGCCGCGGCGGCGGCACGCAGGGTGGCGGTGGCGGCACGGGTGTGATCACCGAGCATGAGGGCGGCGATGCCGGCGTGGATGAGGAGGGTGGGGGTGCTGCCGGCGGCCGGATCGCCCCCGGGCCCGCTGCGCCCCGCCGTTTCCCTGAGCAGGTCGCGGGCGGTCTCGTAGTCGCCCTCGGCCGCCGCTGTGAGGCCGGGCAGGATGCCGGGGGGTGGGACGGCCAGGCGGTGGGCGAGCGTGGCGGCCTCGTGGGTGCGCCTCAAGTCGCCGGTGTAGATGGCGGCTTCGGCTGCCAGGATCAGTGACTCGGCGGATTCGGCGGGGCGTCTGCTGCCGGCTGCCGCCGCGAGCAGGGTGTCGAAGGCCTCCGCCGCGTTGCCCGCCCGCAGGGCGAGGATGCCGTCGAGGGCGGGGGTGTCGGTGCGGGAGGCCAGGCGGTGGGCCCGGTCGGGCCGGCCCGCGTGCCAGGCGTCGGTGGCCGCGCGGGCCAGGAGGCGGGCCTGTTCGCGCGGGTCGGGGCAGAGGGTGGCGGCGCGTTCGGCGAGGGCACCGGCCAAGGCCGGCTGGCCGGTCGCGCGGGCGCGGTCCGCCGCGGTCCGGAGTTCGGCCGCGAGCCGTCTGCTGGGGCCCAGGGCGCCCGCCGCCCGGTGCCAGGCCCGGCGGGCGGTCTCGCCGCCGCCGAGCACCCGGGCGAGCAGCCGGTGGGCCTCGCGCCGGTCGGCCGGGGAGGCGGCCTCGTAGACGGCGGTCCTCGTCCACTCGTCGCGGAACACGACGCCTGCGGCAGTGGCCTGGGCGACGCCCGCCGCCTCGGCGGCTTCCAGCGGGCGGGTGTCCAGGCGGGCCGCCGCCACCGCGCGCAGGTAGGCGTGGGCGGCCACCGGATGCTGGTCCGCCGCGGCGAGGAGGAGCAGACGCCGGGTGTCGTCCGGCAGGGCGCGGATCTCCCGGCGCAGCACGCGCAGCAACTCAGGTGCCAGGAAGGCTGGTTCGGTGGGCAGTGGATCCAGGCCCGCCCGCTGACGCGCGGTCAGACGCGGCACGGCCTCGGCGGCGGCGCGCGGATCGTCGTGCACGAGGCGCAGGAGCCGGGTGTGGACGGCCACCGAGGGCTGCGGTGGCGAAGTGCGGTGCTGGGGTGGGGGGTTGACCGGAGTCACCACACGATCGACGTTACTGGCGGGTTAGTTGATTGGTAAAGACTGGCGACTTCACCGATGCGGCGCGCGTAGACCCGTCCCGACACTCCTGGCATCCCCACCCGTTTCAGGAGGCATCATGCAGCGCCACAAGCGTCGCATCGTCACAGCACTGTCGGCGATGACCGCATCGCTCCTTCTGGCACTCCCCCTCACCGCCGCCCCCGCGCACGCGGCGAGCCACGATCCGATCGTGTTCGTGCACGGCATCAGCAGCTCGGCGAGCAGCTGGGACGACTGGGTCGCGGACTTCGAGGCCGACGGCTACAGCTCCTCGGAGCTGTTCGCCTGGTCGTACGACTGGACGCAGTCCAACGCCACCAGCGCCCAGCAGTTGGCCACCGAGGTCAGGAGCGTGCTGGCGCAGACCGGCGCCTCGAAGGTCGACATCGTCGTCCACTCCATGGGCGCGCTGGGCGGCCGCTACTACCTGAAGAACCTCGGCGGGACGCCGTACGTCGACCACTTCGTGTCGGTCGCCGGGGTGAACCACGGCACCTCCGTCGCCTCCCTGTGCGGGTGGCTTTACACCTCGTGCAAGGAGATGCAGACCGTCAGCGCGTTCCTGACCGCGCTGAACTCAGGTGACGAGACGCCGGGCAGCGTGGCGTACGCCGCCTACTGGTCGGACTGCGACGAGGCGATCAACCCCGACACCTCGGCGGAGCTGAGCGGGGCGACCAACGTCGACGTCGGCTGCATCTCGCACACCGACATGAACAACGACCACGGCGTCTACGAACAGGTGCGCGACTTCCTCTCGTGAGCGTGACGCGTTCGGCGGGGGTGCGACGGGGGCGTACGGGGGACAATCTCCGTAGGCCCGTCCTCCGGGAGGTTGCCATGCGGCTGTCGTCGGCCGGTTCCGGCCAGGTGGCGCAGAGTCCCGTCCACCACCCGCTGTTCGCCCGTTACTACGCCCGGCTCAGTGTGGCCGCGGAGTCCCGGCTCGGGATGGCCGGGGTGCGTGAGCGGCTGCTCGCGGGGGTGTCCGGGCGGGTGATCGAGATCGGCGCGGGCAACGGGCTGAACTTCGCGCACTATCCGGCAGCGGTCGCGGAGGTCGTGGCGATCGAACCGGAACCGCTGCTGAGACAGTTGGCGCTGCAGTCCGCACGGCACGCCCAGGTGCCGGTCGACGTGGTGCCCGGGGCGGCGGAGGCGCTGCCCGTCAAGAGCGAGGCCTTCGACGCGGTCGTGCTGTCGCTGGTGCTGTGCAGCGTGCGGGACGTGCCCCGGGCGCTGGGCGAGGCACGGCGGGTGCTCAGGCCCGGCGGCGAGGTGCGGTTCTTCGAGCACGGGCGGGGCGGCGGCCGGGTGATGACGCTGACCCAGCGCACCCTGGACCGGAGGCTGTGGCCGGCGCTGAACGGCGGCTGCCATCTGTCCCGGGATCCGGTTGCCGCGCTGCGCGAGGCCGGGTTCGAACTCGGCCCGTTGCGCCGGATACTGGTGCCGGAGAAGGGCCCGACGCTGCCCACCTCGTTCTGTGTGCTGGGGACCGCCTGGCGGCCCGACGAGCCGGACCGGCGCTGATCACAGGCTCCAGCGGCGCAGTTCCCGGGCGATGTCGTCGACACTCGCCTCGCCGTCCTTGACCAGCCGTGCGAGGTCGCGGACCTGCTCGGGTGTGGTGACGACCTTCAGGCCGCCGGCGACCAGATAGGCGTAGGCGACGGCCGAGGCGAACAGCGCGTTGGAACGCTCCAGCGCGGGCACGTGGATCAGCAGCTGGAGCAGCGCCGCGGCGCGGGCGTGCGGAGTGTCGTAGACGGGCACGCCGAATATCTCGGCCCGGTGCCGGGCGACGGCGGCGACCAGCGCGCCCCAGTCGGTGACCTGCGGATCCCCGGGCGTCTTCTGTTCGGCGAGCATGAGCAGCCAGGCGAGGTCGATGCTGAGATCGTTCAAGGGATCAGCTGCGACCCGCGCCGGAGTCGATGCCGCGCGTCTCGGTGAACTCCTCGGCGAACACGGACTCGTACTGCTTCATGAAGTCGGCCGCGGCGTCCACGAAGGTGCGGCCGGCCTCCCCGGCGTCCTGTCTGACCAGCTCTTCGATGTAGCGGTTGACGCTCATGCCGCGGGCCAGGGCGCGCTCGCGGGCCGCGCGGGCGGTGTCCTCGTCCACGCGCACGTTCAGCTGGGTCTTCGCCATGCTTCGACGCTAGCGCCGAGGTGCTAGCAACGGCAAGAGCCGCCGGGCGGAAGGTGCCCCTTACACGGTCTCCGAGGCCTCGGCCCCAGGGGGGATTCCGGCTGTGCGAGGGGCAACACTAGGCTCGCCCCCGACCAGGAGTCGGGACGTCCAGGCGACCGGGAGGCGGTCTTGTCCACACCTGCTGCGGAGTACGCGCCGGGCCAGGCGCCGGACGGCGGGACCGCTGCCCGCGCCCGCGGGCTGACCAAGGCGTACGGATCGGGCGAGACGGCCGTGCTCGCCCTGGACTCGGTCGACGTGGACATCGCGCGCGGCCGGTTCACCGCCGTGATGGGTCCCTCGGGCTCGGGGAAGTCCACGCTGATGCACTGCCTGGCCGGACTGGACGATGTGTCGGCCGGTCAGGTCTGGATCGGCGACACGAAGGTCACGGGCCTGAGGGACCGCGAGCTGACCCGGCTGCGACGGGACCGGATCGGGTTCATGTTCCAGTCGTTCAACCTCATCCCGACGCTGAACGCGGCCGAGAACATCACGCTGCCCATGGACATCGCGGGCCGGAAACCCGACGAGAAGTGGCTGGACCAGGTCATCGACACCCTCGGGCTGCGCGGGCGGCTGACCCATCGCCCGGCGCAGCTCTCGGGCGGTCAGCAGCAACGGGTCGCCTGCGCGCGGGCGCTGGCCTCCCGGCCGGAGCTGGTCTTCGCCGACGAGCCGACCGGCAACCTGGACTCGCGGGCGGGGCTGGAGGTGCTGGGCTTCCTGCGCAGCGCCGTGGACGACCTGGGGCAGACCGTCGTGATGGTCACCCACGACCCGGGCGCCGCCGCCCACTCCGACCTGGTGCTCTTTCTCGCCGACGGGCGGATCGTGGACCGGATGGAGCGGCCGACCGCGGATGCCGTACTGGAACGGATGAAGGCGTTCGACGTGGTGCGCGGACGGCTCGGCGACGACAGCACCGCCCTGGAGGACTGACCCGGTGCTCAAGGCGACCCTGAGGAGCTTCCTCGCGCACAAGGGCCGGCTGGCGCTGTCCGCGCTGGCGGTCGTCCTGTCCGTGGCGTTCGTCGCGGGCAGCCTGATCTTCTCCGACACCGTCACCCGTACCTTCGACCGACTGTTCGCCTCGACCTCCGCCGATGTGACGGTCGAGCCGAAGCAGGACCTGAAGTCCCCGGTGCCCAGCGGCGCGGTGCAGACCGTGCCCGCGGCCCTGAAGGAGCGGGTGGCGAAGGTCGACGGGGTCGCGGCGGCGCACACGGACGTGTCGGTGCAGAACGTGGTGGTGGTCGACAGCGACAACAAGTCCGTCGGTCCGACCACCGGCGCCCCGACGATCGCCACCTCCTGGTACGTCACCCACCGCAGCCCGTTGAAGCTGACCTCCGGACATGCGCCGAACGGTGCGGGCGAGGCCCTGCTCGACGCGGACACCGCCGACAAGAAGCACGTACGGATCGGCGACACACTGACCATTCAGGCGCAGCCGGGCACCTACCGGGTCCGGGTCGTCGGCATCGCCACGTTCACCACCACCAACCCGGGCGCGGCGCTGGTCTTCCTGGACCCCGCGGTGGCCGCCCGCGAGCTGCTCGGCTCCGCCGACCGGGCCACCAGCATCTCGGTGGACGCGGCCAAGGGCGTGACCGACCCGGAGCTCAAGCGCCGCGTCGGCGAGGCCATCGGTACCGGCACCTACGACCTGAAGACCGCCGACGAGCAGGCCAAGTCGGCCGCGGCCGACCTCGGCGGATTCCTGGACGTCATCAAGTACGTGATGCTGGGATTCGCCGGCATCGCCGTGCTCGTGGGCATCTTCCTGATCGTCAACACCTTCTCCATGCTGATCGCCCAGCGCACCCGAGAACTGGGCCTGCTGCGGGCCTTGGGCGCCGACCGGCGACAGGTGCGGCGATCGGTGCTCACCGAGGCGGTGCTGCTCGGTGCCGTCGGCTCCACGCTGGGCCTCGCCGCCGGGATCGGCCTGGCGTTCGGGCTGATCCGGCTGATGAGCGCCTTCGGGATGAACCTGAAGGCCACGGAGATGGTGATCGGCTGGGCGACGCCCGTCGCGGCGTACGCCGTCGGCGTCGGCGTCACCTTCGTCGCCGCCTACCTGCCCGCGCGGCGCGCCGCGGCCGTCTCGCCGATGGCGGCCCTCACGGACGCGGAAGTCGCCGGTGTGGGCAAGCCGTTGAAGGCGCGGGCGATCGTCGGATCCGTGGTCGGGGCGGCCGGTGCGGCAGCGCTGGCCGGATGCGCGGCGGCCACGAAGACCGCCTCGTCGGCCTCCCTGCTGGGCCTCGGCGTGGTGCTCACACTGATCGCGACCGTGATCGCGGGGCCGCTGCTGGTGCGACCGGTGATCCGGGTCCTGGGCGGCGCGTTCCCCGCGCTGTTCGGGTCGGTCGGCCGGATGAGCCAGCGCAACGCCCTGCGCAATCCGCGTCGTACCGGCGCCACCGCGGCGGCGCTGATGGTGGGCCTCGCGCTGGTCGGCGGAATGTCGGTGGCGAGCGCCTCCATGTCCGCGTCGTTCGACCGGCAGATCGACAAGACGCTGGGCGCCGACTTCACCGTCCAGAACACCAACTTCCTGCCGTTCACCCAGGAGATCACCGACAAGGTCCGGAGCACCGAGGGCGTACGGCTCGTCGTACGGCAGCGGTTCGCGCCCGTGGCCGTACGGCTGCCCGACGGCAAACGGGTGGAGACGACCGCCGCCGGTTACGACCCCCAGGTGGACGAGGTCGCCCACGTCACCTACGCGGCCGGGGACAGCTCGGCGGCCCTCGCGGACGGCGGTCTCGGCATGGACGTCACCTTCGCCAGGGATCACCACGTGCGCCTGGGCAGCACGCTTCCCGTCGAGTTCCCCGGCGGCCGCACGACCGAGATGAAGGTCGGCGCCCTCACCGACCAGGGCGGCAGCGGCGGATTCGGCATGCAGGGCGGGCTGTTCTTCGGCATCGCCACCGTGGAGAAGTACGTGCCCGGCGGCCAGGACGCCGCGCTCTACGTCGACAAGGCCGCCGGCACCGGCGCGGACCAGCTGCGCTCCCGGCTGGAGCGGACGCTGAAGCCCTACCCGCAGGTCCAGGTGCGCGACCAGGCCGACTACAAGAAACTCGTCCACGACCAGATAGCCGTGCTGCTCTACCTCGTGTACGCGCTGCTCGGACTCGCGATCGTCATCGCCGTGCTCGGCGTGGTCAACACCCTCGCCCTGTCGGTGGTGGAGCGCACCCGGGAGATCGGGCTGCTGCGCGCGATCGGTCTCGGCCGGCGGCAGCTCAGGCGGATGATCCGGCTGGAGTCGGTGGTGATCGCCGTGTTCGGCGCGGTCCTGGGGCTGGGGCTCGGGCTCGTGTGGGGCGTGTGCACCCAGCAGGTGCTGGCCCTGCAGGGCATGACCGCGCTCGCGATCCCCTGGGGCACGATCGTCGGGGTGGTGATCGGCTCGGCCGTGGTGGGCATCGTGGCGGCCCTGCTGCCCGCGCTGCGGGCGTCCCGGATGAACGTGCTGGCGGCGATCGCGCACGAGTGACGGCGCCTTCTGCTGAGCGAGGCGCCTGCTCCCGAGTGACAGGGCCTTCTTCTGAGTGACGTGGGACTTCTTCTGAGCGTGTCGCGGGCGTGATGGAATCACGGGCACCGACTCAAGTCATCTGCCGTTGAGGAGAGTTCATGCCGCGCCCGTTCCGTTTCGGGGTCAGCCTGCTCACGCCGTCGCCCGCCGCCGAGTGGCGGGCCAAATGCCGCCGCGCCGAGGAGCTGGGGTACGACGTGATCCTGGTCCCCGACCACCTCGGCATGGTCGCGCCGTTCCCCGCGCTGGTCGCGGCCGCCGAGGCGACCCGGCGGCCCCGGCTCGGCACGTTCGTGCTGAACGCCGGCTTCTGGAACCCGGCCCTGCTGGCCCGCGAGGTCGCGACCACGGACGCGCTGACCGGCGGCCGTCTCGAACTCGGCCTGGGGACCGGCTACGTCCAGTCCGAGCACGAGGCGGCCGGGCTGCCCTACGGCTCCCCGCGCGAGCGGGTGGACCACCTGCGGCGCACGGTCGAGGAGCTGGACCGGCTGCTCGGTGCCTCGGATCAGCAGCCCCGCCCGGCTCAGAGCCGGGTGCCGCTGCTGCTCGGCGGCGACGGCGAGAGGATGCTGCGCCTGGCCGCGGAGCACGCGGACGTCGTCGGCTTCACCGGGGCACGGCTGGTGCCGGGCACTACGACGGGGAAGCTGGCGCCCGTCGACGCGGAGGCGGTGGACGAGCGGGTGGCCCGCTACCGCGAGCTGGCGGCGGGCCGGGCGGAGCCCGCCGAGCTGAACCTGCTCCTCCAGCTCGTGGCCGTCACCGACGACCCGGAGCCCGTGCTCAAGCCACTGCTGGAGCGACAGTCCGGGCTGACCCTGGACCAGGCGCTGGCGCTGCCCATCGTGCTGGCCGGCCCGCTGGAGGAGGTCGTGGAGCGGGTGCGGGCGCAGCGCGAGCGGTTCGGGTTCTCGTACCTGACCGTCCTGGAGCCGTACATGGAGGCGTTCGCGCCGGTGATGGCCCGGCTGCGGGAGGAGTCCGCATGATGGAATTCCCCGGGCGGGAGCAGCCCCGTGTGATGGGCTGATTCCATGATCGAATTGCGCATGCGTTCCGCCCGGTCCGCAGACGTGGACGCCGTCCTCGCCTTCTGGAAGACCGCCGCCGAGGGCACCAGCATCAGCGACGACCGCGCGGGAGTGGAGCGGCTGGTCGCCCGCGATCCCGAGGCGCTGATCCTGGCCGAGCAGGCGGGTGAGCTGGTCGGCACGGTGATCGCGGGCTTCGACGGCTGGCGCTGCCATCTGTACCGGCTCGCGGTGCATCCCGAGCGGCGGCGCCAGGGCATCGGCTCGGCGCTGCTGGCCGCCGCCGAGGAGCGGTTCGTACGGCTGGGCGGGCGGCGCGGGGACGCGATGGTGCTGGTCCGCAACGAGACCGCGCACCACGCCTGGCGGGCGGCCGGGTACGCGCCGGAAGAGAAGTGGCGGCGCTGGGTGAAGCCGCTCGCCGACTAGACGGGACCTTCCAGGCGACTTTGCCCACCCTTTACCGTTGAAGGAGTACTTCGGCCCTCGACGAAAGGTTGTGAGCGTCCGCCCATGAGCGATCCTCCCGGTCCGCGACACCGCGCGTTCCGCACCGCCCTGTCCGATCATGGGACAGGGGTGACCCGATGACCGAAGTACTGCTCCTTCTGGTGGCGATCCTGCTCTCGCTCGCCTGCGGCGCCTTCGTGGCCGCCGAATTCTCGCTGACCACGGTCGAGCGCAGCGAGCTGGAGCGGGCCGTCGACCGCGGCGAGCGCGGCGCGGCCGGCGCCCTGAAGGCCGTACGGAACCTGACCTTCCAGCTCTCCGGCGCGCAACTCGGCATCACGGTCACCAACCTGGTGGTCGGCATGCTCGCCGAGCCATCGGTCGCCAAGCTGCTCGCCGGGCCGTTCGAGGCGATGGGGCTCTCGTCCACCACGGCGAGTTCGGTCGCGCTGGTGCTGGGCACGGCCCTGTCGACGGTGTTCCTGATGGTCGTGGGCGAGCTGGTGCCGAAGAACTGGGCGATCTCCTCCCCGCTGGCCGTGGCCAAGCGGGTGGGCAACCCGCAGCGCTGGTTCAGCGCCGCCTTCCGCCCCTTCATCACGCACCTCAACAACACGGCCAACCGTGCGGTGCGCAGGATCGGCATCGAGCCCGCCGAGGAACTGGCCTCCGCGCGCGGACCCCAGGAGCTGGCGGCCCTCGCCCGGCACTCCGCCAAGGCGGGCGCGCTGGAGGCGGACACCGCCGAGCTGTTCGTCCGGACGCTGAACCTGGCCGACCTCACCGCGGAGAACGTGATGACCCCGCGCGTCCAGGTCGTCGCCCTCGACACCCTGGCGACCTGCGAGGACGTGGCGAACGCGACCCGGGCGACGGGCCTGTCCCGGTTCCCGGTCTACCGCGGCAGCCTCGACTCGGTCGTCGGCGTCGCCCACATCAAGGACGTCCTGGCCCTGCCCGCCGAGGAGCGGCCCCGCCGCTCTGTCACCCAGGTGGTGCGCGAGCCCCTGCTGGTGCCCGAGTCCCTCACCGTCGACCGGCTGCTGGACCGGCTCTCCGGCAAGCGCACCATGGCCGTCGTCATCGACGAGTACGGCGGCACGGCGGGCGTGGCGACGCTGGAGGACATCGTCGAGGAGGTCGTCGGCGAGGTACGGGACGAACACGACCCGCACGAGACGCCCGACCTCGCTCCCGCCGGCGCCGACGAGGAGGGCCGGGCCCTGTACTCCGCGGACGGCGCCGCCCGCACCGACCAGCTCGCGCGCGTGGGTCTGCGCGTGCCCGAGGGGCCGTACGAGACCCTGGCCGGCCTGGTCGCCACCGAGCTGGGCCGCATACCCGAGGTCGGGGACCGCGTCGAGGTGGCCGGCTGGCGGCTGGACGTGGTGGACGCCTCGGGGCGCCGGTCGGCCCGCGTGCTGCTGCACGCGCCGCTGGACGACGCGAAGGGCACCGAGCGGAGCGACGGGAAGACGGAGGGGGCGCGATGACCGCCGTACAGCTGCTGATCGGTCTGGCGACGCTGGTCGTCAACGCCTTCTTCGTGGGCGCCGAGTTCGCGCTGATCTCCGTGCGCCGCTCCCAGATCGAACCGCTCGCCCAGGAGGGCAACCGGCGCGCGAAGAGCGTGCTGTGGGGCCTGGAGCACGTCTCCGCGCTGCTGGCCGCCGCCCAGCTCGGCATCACGCTGTGCACGCTGGTCCTGGGTGTGGTCGCCGAGCCGGCGATCGCGCATCTGCTGGAGCCGGTGTTCCACGCGGTCGGCGTGTCCAAGAGCGCGGGCCACGCGGTGTCCTTCGTGATCGCGCTGACCCTGGCCACCTATCTGCACATGCTGCTGGGCGAGATGGTGCCCAAGAACATCGCGCTCGCCGAGCCCGTGCGCAGCGCGCTGCTGCTCGGCCCTCCCCTGGTCGCGCTGTCCCGGGCACTGCGCCCGGTGATCTTCACGGTCAACGCCTTCGCCAACGGGCTGCTGAAGCTGCTCAGGGTGGAGGCCAAGGGTGAGGTCACGGCGACCTTCACGGACACCGAACTCGCCGAGATCGTCAAGGACGCCAGCGCGGCGGGACTGATCGACGACCGGGCGCAGGAGCGGCTGCACGACGCTCTGGAGCTGGGCAGACGGCCGGTGCGGGACGTGGTCGTGCCCCTGGAGCGGGTGGTGTACACCCGCGTGGGCGTCACGGCGGAACAGCTGGAGCGGCTGTCGGCCGAATCAGGCTTCTCCCGGTTCCCCGTGGTCGACGAGGGCCGCCGGATCGTGGGATACCTGCACGTCAAGGACGCGCTGGACGCCCTGCCTCGGGACACACCGTTCCGGCTGCGCGACATGCGGCCCATCGCGCGGGTGCGCGAGACCACCCCGCTGGACGACGTCCTCACCGCGATGCGGGGCAGCCGCACACACGTCGCGGGCGTGCTCGGCGACGACGGGCGGCTGGCCGGTCTGGTGACCATGGAGGACGTACTGCGGGAGCTGTTCGCGCAGCCCGCGTGAGGCGTCCTGGGATCGCCCGGGGTGACCGACCGCTGGGTATGGAGCCGGGATACCATCGCTGTCGCCATGCAGACGAATCCCACACCTCCCACGTACTCCAGCCTGGTCGCGGTCGGCGACTCCTTCACCGAGGGCATGTCGGACCTGCTGCCCAACGGCTCCTACCGGGGCTGGGCCGACCTGCTCGCCTCGCGGATGGCCGCCCGCACCCCCGGGTTCCGGTACGCCAACCTCGCGATACGCGGCAAGCTCATCGGGCAGATCGTGGACGAGCAGGTCGACGTGGCGGCCGCCATGAACCCCGACGTGATCACGCTCGTCGGCGGGCTCAACGACACGCTGCGGCCCAAGTGCGACATGGGCCGGGTGCGGGGCCTGCTGACGGAGGCCGTCGAGCGGCTGGCCCCCGGCTGCCGGCAGCTCGTGCTGATGCGCAGCCCCGGCCGGCAGGGCCCGGTGCTGGAGCGGTTCCGGCCACGCATGGAGGAGCTGTTCGCCTGCGTCGACGAGTTGGCCGAGCGGCACGGCGCCCTGGTGGTCGACCTGTACGGGGCCCCGTCGCTGGCCGACCCGCGACTGTGGGACGTGGACCGGCTGCATCTGACGGCCGAGGGGCACCGCCGGGTCGCGGAGGCGGTGTGGCAGACGCTCGGCTACGAGCCCGAGGACGCCGAGTGGCGCACGCCGATGCCGGCCACCGCACCGCCCGGGTGGGTCACGCGGCGGGTCGCGGACGCCCGGTTCGCCAAGCAGCACCTGCTGCCGTGGATCGGCCGCCGCCTGACCGGCCGCTCCTCCGGCGACGGCCGTCCGGCGAAGCGGCCGGAGCTGCTGCCGTACGAGGGACCGGCGTAGCGTCCCTGCCATGACCACCCGGGTGATCAACCTCAGGGGCCGGATCCACGAGTTCGGCCCCAGGCTGGAGCACGCCCCCGCGGACGTCGTCTACGTGGGCCGCCGCTGGACGATGGGCGGCTGGGATCTCCCCCGGCACCCGCTGTACAACCCGTTCGCCTACGACACACCGAAGAAGAGACGGGACGGCACCCGGGCCGAGGTCATGGCGATGTACCGGGCCCATCTGCTGGAGCGCCCGGAACTGCTGGACCTGGTCCCGGACCTGCGCGGAAAGACGCTGGCCTGCTGGTGCGCGCCCGAGCTGTGCCATGCCGACGTACTGGCGGAACTGGCCGACACGGACGAAGTGGCGCAGGTCTCGTAGCATCCACCGAACAACCCCATGGCGCTGGCCTGCACAAATCGCCAGTAGAATCCGTGTACGTGACTTCAGCGCCCGCCAAGCCCCGCATCCCGAACGTCCTCGCCGGACGCTACGCCTCCACCGAGCTCGCCACGCTCTGGTCGCCCGAGCAGAAGGTGAAGCTGGAGCGGCAGCTCTGGCTCGCCGTGCTCCGGGCCCAGAAGGACCTCGGCATCGAGGTGCCGGACGAGGCGATCGCCGACTACGAGCGTGTCCTCGACACCGTCGACCTGGCCTCGATCGCCGAGCGCGAGAAGGTCACCCGGCACGACGTGAAGGCGCGGATCGAGGAGTTCAACGACCTCGCCGGGCACGAGCACGTGCACAAGGGCATGACCTCCCGTGACCTGACGGAGAACGTCGAGCAGCTGCAGATCCGGCTGTCGCTGGAGCTGATGCGCGACCGCACGGTGGCCGTGCTGGCGCGGCTGGGCAAGCTGGCCGGCGAGTACGCCGAGCTGGTCATGGCCGGCCGCTCGCACAACGTGGCCGCGCAGGCCACGACCCTCGGCAAGCGTTTCGCCACCGCCGCCGACGAGCTGCTCGTCGCCTACGGCCGGGTCGAGGAGCTGCTGGGCCGCTACCCGCTGCGTGGCATCAAGGGCCCGGTCGGCACCGCGCAGGACATGCTGGACCTGCTGGGCGGGGACGCCTCGAAGCTCGCCGAGCTGGAGGACCGGATCGCGCGGCACCTGGGCTTCTCGCAGGCGTTCACCTCGGTCGGCCAGGTCTACCCGCGCTCGCTGGACTACGAGGTCGTGACCGCGCTGGTGCAG
Source organism: Streptomyces sp. NPDC001450 (assembly GCF_053597295.1). Classification (NCBI taxonomy): domain Bacteria; kingdom Bacillati; phylum Actinomycetota; class Actinomycetes; order Kitasatosporales; family Streptomycetaceae; genus Streptomyces; species Streptomyces sp. NPDC001450. Next base: position 35,722 of record NZ_JBSFHY010000049.1, on the reverse strand, counting down.
CTGGCGGCGGCGCCGTCCTCGCTGGCCAAGACGATCCGGCTGATGGCCGGGCACGAGCTGGTCACCGAGGGCTTCAAGCCGGGCCAGGTCGGCTCCTCGGCGATGCCGCACAAGATGAACACCCGCTCCTGCGAGCGGGTCAACGGCCTGATGGTGATCCTGCGCGGCTACGCCTCGATGACCGGTGAGCTGGCGGGCGACCAGTGGAACGAGGGCGACGTCTCCTGCTCGGTGGTGCGCCGCGTCGCGCTGCCGGACGCGTTCTTCGCGCTGGACGGCCTGCTGGAGACCTTCCTGACGGTGCTCGACGAGTTCGGCGCCTTCCCCGCCGTGGTCGCCCGTGAGCTGGACCGCTACCTGCCGTTCCTCGCCACCACCAAGGTGCTCATGGGCGCCGTGCGCTCCGGGGTCGGCCGCGAGGTCGCGCACGAGGCGATCAAGGAGAACGCCGTCGCCACCGCACTCGCGATGCGTGAGCAGGGCGCCGAGCGCAACGACCTGCTGGACAAGCTCGCCGCCGATGAGCGGCTGCCGCTCGACCGGGAGCAGCTGGCGGCGCTGATGGCCGACAAGCTGTCCTTCACCGGTGCGGCCGCCGCCCAGGTCGGCGTGGTCGTCGGCCGGATCGAGGAGATCGTCAAGCAGCGCCCGGAGGCCGCCGGCTACACGCCCGGAGCGATCCTCTGACCCTCCCCCAAGCTCTCGGCTCCGCTCGAGCAGGGAGGTGCCCCCTTACCCAGGCGGAACTGGAGGCCGCCCGCGACCGTCTCGTCCCTGACGTGGTCGCGGACGGTCTCCAGGTGCTGTTCTGCGGCATCAACCCGGGGCTGATGACGGCGGCCACGGGCCATCACTTCGCCCGCCCGGGCAACCGCTTCTGGCCGGTGCTGCACCTGTCCGGGTTCACCCCGAGGCTGCTGAAGCCCGCGGAGCAGCAGGAGCTGCTGTCGTACGGGCTCGGCATCACGAACGTGGTGGCCCGGGCGACCGCGCGGGCCGACGAGCTGAGCGCCGAGGAGTACGTCGAGGGCGGGCGGCTGCTGACGGCCAGGGTGACGCGACGGCGGCCGAGGTGGCTGGCGGTGGTCGGGGTGACCGCGTACCGGGCGGCCTTCGGGGACCGCAAGGCTCAAGTGGGGCCGCAGGAGCGGACGATCGGGGACACGCGGGTGTGGGTGCTGCCCAATCCCAGCGGGCTGAACGCGCATTGGACGGCGGCGACGATGGCGGAGGAGTTCGCGCTGTTGCGGGAGGCCGCGGGTGGCGCGTCGGATCAGGGGGGATCCGTTTGGGTCACGACGCCGAGGAGTTGAAAGGGCAGCTCCTCGTCCCACTGGGAGACGCCGAGGGCGACCCACCGCCCCGTCCCGGCCGCCTCCCACAGGTGGACGTCCGGTACGTGTCCGCTGAGTTCGGCCCACGGCTCGGCCACGTCCTCGCCGTCCGTCGTCCGGCCGAAGACGCTGCGCAGGCTGAAGCGCTGCGGTGGACCCCACCGGTCGGTGAGCCGCTCCGCGAGGCCGTCCCGGTCGGCCTCGTACTGCGCCGCCGTCTCCTCCCGTTCCGTGCCGTCGTCCTCCCAGAACTCGCCGCTGGTCTGTAAGGCGACTATGTGATACCCGGGGCCGCTCTCGCCGTGCTCCGTCCTGCCGTGTGCCATGGGGAACTCCCGGGCGCACAGCAGGTCGATGAGGGCCAGACACTTCGCGATGTCCATGTGATCCAGTAAAGCGGGCACCACTGACAATTGGCGGGCCGTCAGGCAGGCAGTGCCGAGCCGTCAGGCATCCCCGCGCCGGGCCGCCGGAGCCCGGCACTCGCCGGGGTGGGCCCGGCCGAGTACGATCCGCCCAACACGCCCGCGAGCTGGGAGGACGGACGGTGGGGCAGCTGACCGGCGGCGATCCCTCGCTGCTGCGAAGGATCAATTCCGCGGTGGTGCTGCACGCGCTGCGTGCCACGGACTGCGCGACGCTCACCGAGATCACCCGGGTCACGGGACTGTCCCGGCCGACCGTCGAGGGAGTCGTGGAAGGGCTCGTCGAGGCGGGGATGGTCGTCGAGAAGGCGGCCGAGGAGGGCACCGCACGCCGCCAGGGGCGCCCCGCCCGCAGGTACCGGTTCAGGGCCGAGGCAGGGCATCTGCTGGGCCTGGAGATCGGCGCCCACCGCGTCGCCGCGCTCCTCTCGGACCTGGACGGACGGGTGCTGGGCGCCCAGGCCAAAGAGGTGGACGAGACGGCTCCCGCCGACGAACGCCTGGAGCGGCTGCGCGGCGCGGTCGCGGAGCTGCTGCGCCGGGCCGGAGTCGCGCGCAGTTCGCTGCGGGCGGTGGGTGTGGGCACACCGGGCATCGTGGAGGCCGACGGCACGGTACGGCTGGGCACGGCCCTGCCGCAGTGGACGGGCCTGAACCTCGGCGAGCGGCTCAGCCGCTCCTTCAAGTGCCCGGTGCTGGTGGAGAACGACGCCAACGCGGCGGCCGTCGCCGAGCACTGGAAGGGTGCGGCGACGGAGACGGACGACGTGGTCTTCGTGCTGGCCGGGCTCAGCCCGGGCGCGGGCTCACTGATCGGCGGACGGTTGCACCGGGGGTACGGCGGGGCGGCCGGGGAGATCGGCGCGCTGCATCTGCTGGGGCGGGAGGCGACTCCCGAGACCCTGCTGTCCACCACCGACGAGCCGCTGCACCCACTGGACGAACAGGCGGTCGCCGAGGTGTTCGCACTCGCCCGCCAGGGCGACCAGCGGGCGGGAGCGGCCGTCGAGCGGTTCATCCAGCGCCTCGTCCACGACGTGGCGGCGCTGGTGCTGGCCTTCGACCCGGAGCTGGTCGTGATCGGCGGCTGGGCGGCCGGTCTGGACGGCGTACTCGAACCCCTGCGCCACGAACTCGCCCGCTACTGCCTGCGCCCGCCCCGGGTGGCCCTGTCCCTACTGGGCGAGGCAGCCGTGGCCACGGGCGCGCTGCGGCTGGCCCTCGACCACGTCGAGGAGCAGCTGTTCGCGGTGGAGGGCACGGTCACGGCACGGCGATAGGGCCTGAACGGCCGATCACGTCGGGGAGAGGCGGCGCTGTCTGATCAGCACGGCTGAGCGGGGCCTGGTGCGTGAAGCCGCAAGGTGGACGGGCGAGACACCGCGCGCCCCGGAGGAGTTCCGGGGCGCGGTGGGGTCAGCCGGGGCTCAGGAGGCGCGCTGCTCGGAGTCGTGGTGTATCTCCACGTCGGGCGAGTCGCCGAAGGTGAGCCGGCAGGTGTCGGCGCGGTAGGTCGCCACGGAGAGGGCCGCGGTGCTGCCGCCTGCGAAGAAGCGGGTGGTGACGACCAGGACGGGCGCCCCGGGCAGCCGGTCGAGGTCCTTGGCGTCGTCCGCGCGGGCCGAGCCCAGCTCGACGGCGCGGTCCTGACCCTCCAGCTCCTGGCGCTGCAGCTCGCGCAGCACCGCACGCGCGCGTGCCGGGCCGGATGGGGCGTCGATCGCGGTGAGGTCGGGCACCGAGGCGGCCGGGACGTAGAGCAGCTCGGTGGCGACGAGCTGGCCGTGGGACATCCGGGAGCGGCGCACGATGTGCACGGGCTCGCCGGAGTCGGTCTCCAGGGCTGCGGCGACGGCCGCGGGCGGCGCGGAGTGGACGCAGTCGACCGGCTGCCAGGCGTCGTCGGCCCCCGGCCAGGCGTGCTGCTCGCTGCCGACGGCCACACCCACGCGCGGTGGCGCGACGGTCGTGCCGACACCGCGGCGGCGCTGCAGCCGGCCCTCCAGCTCCAGCTGTTCCAGGGCCTGGCGGAGCGTGGCGCGGGCCACGCCGAAGCGGGCGGCGAGGTCGCGCTCGTTGGGCAGGATCTCACCGACCGAGAACTCGGAGTCCAGTGCCTCACTGAGCACGGTCTTGAGATGCCAGTACTTCGGTTCCGGCACCGATTCCAGCTGCTGGGTCCCCACCCTGTCCTCCGCAAGAGCCGTGGTCCGGCGGTTTTTAGCGCCCTTGTTTATTAAAGGTTGTTGCACTTATCTGCGACCATAGGGCGGCCGTAACCCTTGGTCAAGACCAATCCTCGATCCCTGAGGCAACGCACAGGGGCGGCGCCGTGGAGCGTTCATGAGGCGTTCGCACGCGGCCGCATGTGTGACATCGCGGCAAAGCCCCGGTCGTACGACCAGCGCTTTCGGGGCGGCACGGCTCAGTGGCAGGCCAGGGACCGCAGCTTGTCGGGGTTGCGGACGACGTACACGGTGGTGATGCGACGTCGACGACGTCCACCTGGAAGACGGTGTCGGGCTTGTCCCCCGAAAGGGTGAGCGTCGCGTGCGCGCCGTTGGCCTCGGCGAGGTGGCTGGACGGGCCGGGCACACCCTTGCCGCGGCCGCCGCTCCTCGACGTGCCGGCGGGGCCGCCCGGCGGGCTGCCGGCGAGGGATACGGTGTCGGCGAGCAGGGCGCGGGTCCGCGGTGTCAGTGATGACGCGCACGAGGTGGGCGCGCGGTCCGCGGACCTCCTCGCGGTCGGCGCGGGACCGGCGCAGCCGGGCGTCCTGGACCACGCCCTCGGCGTCGGCGACGCGGCCGAGCATGCGGTAGGCGACTCCCATGAGGAAGGGCCGGTGCTCTTCGAAGACGTCGGTCGCGGTGTCGGCGCCCACCGTCCGGCCCCATCCGACACGCCCGTCGGTGTCCAGATGGAATCGACCGGTTTCGCACCGGTACGGACCACAATGTCCGCGGACCGCCGGTGGCCGGCGGCCGGGGTCCGGGAGGTGACCGATGCGCTACGCGGTGCTGGGCACGGGCGAGGTGGGCCGCACGCTGGCCGGCCGGCTGGTGGAGCTGGGGTACGAGGTGACCCTCGGGTCGCGGACGAAGGACAATCCGGTCGCGGCCGAGTGGGCCACGGCCGCGGGTGGCCGGGCGCGCGCGGGCTCGTTCGCGGACGCGGCCGCGGCGGCCGACGTGGTCATCAACGCGGTGGGCGGCCGGGTGGCGCTCGACGCGCTTCGGGCGGCGGGGGCGGAGCACCTGCACGGCAAGGTCGTGGTGGACGTCTGCAATCCCCTGTCGTTCGAGGACGGCCAGCTGCGGCTCGACCCGGTGGAGTCGGACAGCGTGGCCGAGCAGATCCAGCGGGCCTTCCCGCACGCGCGCGTGGTGAAGACGCTGAACACGGTCAACTGCCAGGTGATGGTGGCTCCGGCGCGGGTGCCGGGCGAGCACAACCTGTTCGTGTGCGGTGACGACGCCGGCGCCAAGCAGGAGGCGACGGAACTGCTCGGGGAGTTCGGCTGGCCGGCCGACCGGGTGCTGGACCTGGGCGGTATCCGGTCGGCGCGGGCCGTGGAGATGCTGCTGCCCCTGTGGTTCAACCTCTTCCAGAAGTTCGGGCACGCGGACTTCAACTTCGAGGTACGCCGGGGGCATTGACAACGGCACGAGCGCGGCAGCACCGCACCAGGGGGCTACCCGTCGGTAGTAATTGCTGACAAGCTGTCTACGGCGTCCGTCAGCAGCCCAGACGAGGAGCACCCCCATGTCCGCCACCGTCTCCTTCACGGTCCCCACTCCGCACGGCCCGAAGGACGTGACCGTCTCCTACGCGCGCGTGGGACGCGGTGCACCGCTTGTCCTGCTGCACGGCATCGGGCACCACCGGCAGGCCTGGGACCCGGTGGTGGACATCCTCGCCACCGAGCGCGACGTGATCGCCGTGGACCTGCCGGGCTTCGGCGCGTCCCCCGGCCTGCCGGCCGGCCTGGACTACGACCTGCCCACGACCAACTCCGTGCTCGGCGCCCTGTTCGAGGCGCTGGAGCTGGACCGCCCGCACGTGGCCGGCAACTCGCTGGGCGGCCTGCTGGCCCTGGAGCTGGGCCGCGAGAAGCTCGTACGGTCCGTCACGGCGCTCTCCCCGGCCGGTTTCTGGACGCAGCCCGAGCGGCGCTACGCCTTCGCGCTGCTGCTCACGATGCGGGGCATAGCCCAGCGGCTCCCGCTGCCCCTGGTGGAGCGGCTGTCGCGCACGGCGGCCGGACGCACCGCGCTGACGAGCACCATCTACGGCCGGCCCGCCCGCCGTTCACCCGAGGCCGTGGTCGCCGAGACGCTCGCGCTCGTGGGGGCCACCGGTTTCGACGCGACCCTGCGGGCGGGCGCCGCCGTCCAGTTCACCGACGACCTGCCGGGTCTGCCCGTCACCGTGGCCTGGGGCACCCGGGACCGGCTCCTCGTGCGCCGCCAGGGCGTCCGTGCCAAGACGATCATCCCGCACGCCCGGCTGGTGCGGCTGCCCGGCTGCGGGCACTGCCCGATGAACGACGACCCGGCGCTGGTCGCCCGCGTGATCCTCGACGGCAGCCGCTGACCGGCGCGGGCGCGCTGGGCGCCGCGCGGCAGGCGGACGTTCGCCGAGGGGCCCCAGCGCGCCGGAGCCGAGGGCGACCCCGGCGCCGACCAGGGCGCTGCCCGCGGCCTGCGCGGGGCCGTAGGAGCCGGTGCCGACCAGCGGGGCGGTGCAGGCGGCGGCCACCGGGATGAGCCCGCAGAAGAGCGTGGCGCGCTCCGCGCCGAGCCGCTGCATGCCCATGTACCAGCACACGAAGCCGATGACGGTGACGACCGCCGCCTGCCACAGCAGCGCCGCGGCCTCCGGGGCGTCGGGACGGCGCAGCCACGCGCCGCCGTCCAGGACCGCACCGGCGAGCGCGGCCTCGACGGCGGCGACGGCACACACCGTCGCGGACAGCAGCCGCGGCCCGAGCAGCCGCAGCACCGGCACGGCGAGGACCGCGAACCCCACCTCACCGCCCAGCGCACACGCCGAGAACGCGATCCCCGGCCAGTCCGTACGGCCCCAGCCCTGCACGGTGAACGCGCCGGCGGCGACGAGCAGCGCGCCGTGGAGCACCGCGCGCCGCGGGCGGCGCCCGTCGAGGAGCGGGACGACGACGGCCACCACGACCGGCGCGCACCCGACGAAGACACCCGGTACCGCGGGTTCCGCGCCGTGTTCGGCGGCGATGACGGCCAGGTTGAAGCCGACCATGCCGACGGCCGCCAGCAGCCAGAGGCGGAGCCACTGGCGAGCGCCGAGCGCGCGCAGCCGCAGGCCGGCGTCCCGTCCGGCGAGCGGGGCGAGCAGCAGGCAGGCGAGCGCGTAGCGCAGGAACTGGCCGCCGGCGTACGGGTAGTGGCCGAGGACGCTGTTGGCGGTGAAGGACCCGCCGACGAGCACACAGGCGACGGCGGCGAGGATGGCCCCGCGGGTTGTGGTGGCTTTCATGACCGTGACGCTAGGAAGCGGCGCGGTCCGGTTTAAGGTCCATTTCCATGACGTCATCGGGGACCAATGCGGCCGGTCTCACGGGCTCGGCGGCGTGGGAGCTGCTGCTGCCCGCGGCCTCGGCACCGGCACGCGCGCGTGGCCGTGCCCTCCAGGCGGCGCTGCGCGAGGCGATCCGCTCGGGCCGGCTCGCGCCCGGCACACGTCTGCCGTCCAGCCGGGACCTCGCCGCCGACCTCGGCGTGTCACGGGGGCTGGTCACGGAGGCGTACGAGCAGCTGGCGGCCGAGGGGTATCTGCGCAGCGGCCGCGGCGCGGGGACGTGGGTGGGTGACGCGGTACGGGCGGCCCGGCCCCGCGCGCGGGACCTCGCGCCCCGCTCCAGCGGCACCCGCGCCGACTTCGTCCCGGGCACGCCGGACCTGTCGCTGTTCCCGCGGGCCGCCTGGGCCGCCGTACAGCGTGCCGTGCTGGCCGAGCTGCCGCACCACGACCTCGGCTATCCGGACCCGCGCGGCCTGCCCCGGCTGCGCACCGCGCTCGCCGGACTGCTGGCCCGCCGCCGGGGCGTGGTGGCCGACCCGGAGCGGATCGTGGTGGTCTCCGGGGTCGCCCAGGCGAGCACCCTGGTCGGATCCGTGCTCCACGCGCGCGGGCTGCGCACGATCGGGGTCGAGGACCCGGGCAGTCCGCAGCACGACGGCCTGTACGCGGCGGCCGGCCTGGGCACCGTCGCGCTGCCCCTGGACGAGGACGGCCTGGCCCTCGGCCCGCTGCACGCGTCCGGTGTACGTGCCCTGGTGACCACGCCCGCCCACCAGTACCCCACCGGAATCGCGTACTCGGCGCGGCGGCGTGCCGAACTGCTCGACTGGGCGCGGTCGGTGGACGGCCTGGTGCTGGAGGACGACTACGACGGGGACTTCCGCTACGACCGCGCACCCGTGGGCGCCCTCCAGGGCCTCGATCCGGAACGCGTCGCCTACATGGGCTCGGTCAGCAAGTCCCTCGCCCCGGGGCTGCGACTTGGCTGGCTGCTGGTACCCGCGGCTCTGACCGAGGAGATCGTCGAGCGCAAACGGACCATGGACCTCGGCCATCCCTCGCTCGACCAGGCGCTGTTCGCGCACTTCCTGGAGCGCGGCGACTACGACCGGCAGCTGCGCCGCTGCCAGCGTGCCTACCGGGAGCGACGCGACGCCCTGGTCGCCGCGCTGGCCGGGCACTTCCCCGAGGCGCGGGTGTCCGGGATCGCCGCGGGCCTGCACGCCATCGCCGAGCTTCCCGAACGGTACGGCCCGGAGGAGGACTTCCTGAAGCGGGTCGCCGACGCCGGCATCGCCGTACGGCCGCTCAGCGCCTGCACGCACGCGCGTACCGGCGACGGCGAAGTGCGCCTGGTGCTCGGGTACGCGCATCTGCCGCCGGCCCGGATCCGGGCGGGCGTACGCCTGCTGGCCGAGGCGCTGGGCGGGTGACCCCCGGCCGGGCGTCCGGTTGTTCACCTGCGGTTCGCGTGCACGCCGCAGCGCCCCAGTAGGTGTGGCTCTGCACACTGGCCGGATCCCGTTCCTGGAGGCGCAGCCATGTCCCACCGTCCCTTCCCCGGCCGCCGCAGCGTTCTGCGCGGCTCCCTCGCCGCGTCGGCGGCCCTGACCCTGCCCGCGGGCCTCGGCGCGGCACCGGCGTTCGCCCTGTCCGGCCGCCCCAGTGCGGGCTGGGGCGTGCAGACGGGTGACGTGACCAACGACTCGGGCCTGGTGTGGGTGCGTTCGGACCGGCCCGCCCGGATGATCGTGGAGACCTCGGCCACCGAGTCGTTCCGCAACCCGAGCAGATGGCACGGCCCGCTGCTGGGCGCCGACACGGACTTCACCGGCACCACCCGGCTGCACGGCCTGCCCTCCGGCGAGCAGATCCACTACCGCGTGCTGCTCGCCGACCCGGACGACCCGCGCCGCACCGGCGAGCCTGTGACCGGCACCTTCCGCACCGTCTCCCGGCACCGCCGCGACGGTGTGCGCTTCCTGTGGTCGGGCGACCTGGCCGGGCAGGGCTGGGGCATCAACCCCGACCTCGGCGGCTACCGGATCTACGACGCGATGGCCGCGCTGGACCCGGACTTCTTCCTGTGCAGCGGCGACAACATCTACGCCGACGGCCCGATCAACGCCACCCAGGCCCTGCCGGACGGCTCCACCTGGCGGAACGTCACCACCGAGGAGAAGGCGAAGGTCGCCGAGACCCTCGCCGAGTACCGGGGCAACTTCCGCTACAACCTGCTCGACGAGAACCTGAAGCGGTTCAACGCCCAGGTGCCGTCCGTCATCCAGTGGGACGACCACGAGGTGCGCAACAACTGGTACCCGGGCGAGGTGATCGCCTCCACCGACACCCGGTACACCGAGAAGAGCGTCGACGTGCTGGCGGCGCGCGCCCGGCGGGCGTTCAGCGAGTACTTCCCGGTCTCCACGCTGCGCCCGGGCGCGCAGGAGGGCCGCGTCCACCGCGTGCTGCGCCAGGGCCCGCTGCTTGACGTGTTCGTGCTGGACATGCGTACCTACCGCAACGCCAACTCGCCCGACGACCAGACCGTGGACCCGCAGGGCATCCTCGGCCGGGAGCAGCTGGAGTGGCTCAAGCGGGAGCTGTCCCGCTCGCGTGCGGTGTGGAAGGTGATCGCCGCAGACATGCCCCTCGGCCTCGTGGTGCCCGACCCGATGGAGGGCAAGCCGGACTTCGAGGCGGTGGCGCAGGGCGACCCGGGCGCCCCGCTGGGCCGTGAGCTGCAGATCGCCGAGCTGCTGCGCTTCATCAAGCACCGGCGGATCACCGGCACGCTGTGGCTGACGGCCGACGTGCACTACACCTCGGCCCAGCACTACCAGCCGGCGCGGGCCGCGTTCACGGACTTCGAGCCGTTCTGGGAGTTCGTCTCCGGGCCGCTGAACGCCGGTGCGTTCCCGGCCAACGCGCTGGACGGCACGTTCGGTCCGGAGCGGGTGTTCGTGAAGGCGCCGACCACGTCGAACGTCTCGCCCGCCGGCGGCTACCAGTTCTTCGGCGAGGTCGACATCGACGGCGACAGCGGCGAACTGACGGTACGGCTGCGCGAGCAGGACGGCACGGTGCTGTTCACGCAGACGCTGCAGCCGGGCCGGGTGGGCCAGTAGGGCGTCGCGGGGCCGCCTGGTCCCGTACGCTCGAAGCCGTGCCGCGCACCGGCGTCATCCCCCGGAGTGCGGCACGGTCAGCCGTCCGCCAACTGCTCCGCCGGACAGGTGTTTTCGCAGGTCAGATCGATTGTCAGTGGTCGCCTCTACGGTTTTTCCCATGACGCGATCACTGCAGGCCGTGGCCTATCGCCGACCCTCCGCGCTCGAGTCCGCGGCGGACGGGCGCCGCCTCGGGCTGGAAACGTCCCGGGGCGCGACGCCCACGGGTGTGGAGGACCATCCGCAGTTCTTCGCAGGCTTTCTGACCTCGCCTCGGATCGCTGCCGCGGCGCTGCTCGCGGTGGCCGACGTGGCGGCCGCGCGCTACTACCAGCCGCAGCTGCGCGCCTCGCTCGACCCGGTGGTGACCGGCAACGGCGACCGGCTGCGCTTCGAGTCCTTCTCCGGCTGCGGCGGGGTGTACGCCCGGCTGGACGTCCTCACCCCGGGTCTCGACGGCGGCGAGGTGGGGCACGGCACGACGAACGTCGACGTCAACAACCCACTGCGCGAGGCCCTGTCCCGGATCGGCATGGACGATCCGCTCCATCTGCGGGTCGGCCCCGACGAGTTGGCGGTCACGATGCTGGACGGCCCGGTGGTGGAGAAGAAGGTCCCGCTGCCCGACCGGTGGCTGCGCGGCTTCGCCGAGGCCCAGGTGATCGCGGCCGGCTTCGACCTGCGGGCCGAGCTGCCGGCGGACGAGGCGGTGCGGTTCCTGCGCGGGCTGCCGAGGGCGGGCGGTGCACGGCGGGCCTCGGGCGGACCGCGCTGGGTGGTCCCGGTGGGCCGCGGACTGCGGCCGACGACGCGGCCGGTGCCGGGCGCGGTGTGCCTGCCGGGGCCGGAGCGGCTGGCCGCGCTGCAGCGGGTGCTGCGGCATGCGACGGCCCTGCGGGTGTACGGCCCCGCGGTGGGCGGTGCGGCGGGTACGGCCGCCGCCTGGGAGGTCGTCCTGCCCGGCATGCGCCTCACGCTCACGCTGTCGCCGGACGCCTCGCGCGGCTTCTCCGGCGAGGGCGGCGTCCTGGACGCGCTCGCGACCGACGAGGCCGCGGGGGACGCCGAGCTGATCGCCGTGCTGCTGGCGTGGGAACCCCGCATCGACGTGGCCGACCTCGCGGCCGCCTCGGGTCTCACACCCGAGCGGGTGCGCGCCGCCCTGGTCCGCCTCGGCACCTCGGGCCGCGTCGGATACGACACGGCGGAGGCGGCCTACTTCCACCGGGAGCTGCCCTACGACGCCGAGCGCGTCGAGAAGCACAACCCGCGGCTGCGCTCGGCCAGAGCCCTGGTGGCGGCGGGCGCGGTGACCCTCGACGCCGCCCTGGCCACGGTGACCGCCGAGGACGGACATGTGCACCGGGTACGGGACGAGGCGGGGGTGCTCACCTGCAGCTGTCTGTGGTGGGCGAAGTACCGGGGCGGACGCGGGCCGTGCAAGCACGCGCTGGCGGTGCGGATGGTGCGGCGGGGCGCCGTGGTGGGGCAGGACATGGCGGCGATCGACGGGGGCGTGCGATGAGTGAGCTGATGGAGTCGGTGCGGGCCGGGCGTACGGCGGAGACGCTGCGGCTGGTGAAGGGCATGACGGCGGCCGAACGACGGGCGTCACTGCCGGAGTTGAAGGAGCTGCGCAAGGAGTTGCGGGCCGTCCCGCCGTGGGAGGGCAGGTCGGAGGAGATCCGCCCGGCGCTGCACCTGTCCGGAGCCGCCTGCCACACGGGAGCGGCGGCGGCCGCGGCCTGGCTCGCGGCGAGCGACCTGCGGTGGCGGCAGGCGTCCGCGGAGTCGCTCCTGCGGGTGCTGGAGGACCGGGACACGGGCTGGCTGGCCGATGTGGCGCACCGGCTGGCCCAGCGACCGGTGTCCGCGCAGGTGCCGTACGCCCTGATGGCGGGGCTGGTGAGCCGGTCGGGCTGCGAGGTCCCGGTGACGGACGCCTATGTGGTCGGCTGGATCCGGCACGTCGGCGTCGGCGACGGCAGATGGCGCCGCGAGGGCGTCGCCGACGTGCTGCGCCGCGAGCCGAACCTCGCCACGCTGGTCGGCGGGCTGTTCACGCTCTCGGATCTCGCCGAGGTCCGCTGGCTGCTCGGCGAAGGACCGGGCTCCTGGCAGAGCGCCCTCGCGGCCCTCGCCCAGGAGGGCTCCCTGGACCGCGAGTTCGTGGTCGACGCCTGTGTCGCCCGGCTGCTGCGCGGCGGCGGCGGCCCCACCGACCACCGGATCTTCCTGCCGATGCTGACGGAACTCGCGCTCACCCGGGAGGAAGAGCGGGCGCGGATCCCGGACTGGACGGCGCTGTCCCGCGACGCGGCCTCCCCCGTGGCCTCGCACGCCCAGACGGTGCTCACCGGTCTGACGCTGGAAGGTGATCTGTCCTCCGGGCAGTTGGCCGAGGCCTCCGAAGGGCTGCTGTTCCGCAGCGAGAAGAAGCTCGTGCGGGCCCAGCTCGTCCTGCTCGGCAAGGTGCTCTCCCGAGACCCCGGCACGGCGACGGAGCTGCTGCCGGTCGTGGCCCAGGCGTTCGGGCACGAGGACACCCAGGTGCAGGAGCGGGCGCTCAAGCTCGTCGAACGGCATCTGAAGAGGCTCGACTACGACGAGGTACGCCATGAACTCGCCTGTGCGGCACAGCAGTTGTCCCCGACACTGCGTGTGCGAGCGGCCGCCGCGCTGGGCGTCGCGGCGGGCGAGTTCGAGGAGGTGTACGAGGAGGTGCTGCCGCCCGCCCCGGAGCCGTTGCGACTGGAACCCGCGCCGCTGACGGCCGAGGAGGTGGCCGAAGAGATGGGGGCGCTGCTGGCCTCCGAGGGTGACGTGGCCGCGTTCGAGCGGGCGCTGGACGGTCTGGTGCGGCACGCGTACCAGGATCCGGAGGCACTGCGCCGGGCGCTCGTGCCGGTGGTCGCGAACAGCTGGTGGGCCACGGACGAGGACCGGCAGTGGCCGCGTACGGACGACATGTTCAGCAACTCCCGCTACGGCCTCTTCAGCGCCCAGCAAGGACTCGAACTGCTCCTCGCGGCCCTGCACGGCAAGGTGAGCACGGCGACGCTCCACGCCGCGGTACGGAAGGGGCCGAAGGAACACGAGTGCCCGCACAGCGGCCTGGCCCGGGTCTTCGACGCGCGGCTGCGCGAGGTGGCGTACCGCCTGCGCACGGAACCGATGCCGCTGCTGCTCGCCACGCCCACCTGGAGCACGGGCCTGCTGGAGCCGGCGGAGCTGGTGGCCCGCCTGGCGGAGTACCGGCGTCTGGACGCCCGGGTCTGCGCGACCGACTTCGCCCAGGCCCTGCTGCGGGTGCGCAGGGACGACCGTGCGACGGCCGAGGAGGCGGCGGGGCGGGCCAGGGCGCTCGGCACTCCGGAGGGGGCGCGGCTGGCCCGCTGGCTGGGCGGCACCAACGCCGCCCTCCCCGCGGCCACGCGGCATACCGACGGCGAGCGGATCCTGCTGGAGCTGGCCGAACTCCCCGAGTTGCAGGACGGTTTCCCGCAGGAGTTCCACCGGCTCGGCCGGCCGCTGTCCGTCATCTCCTGCGGCTGGCAGTGCAGGCACTGGGACCACGCCACGCGCCGGCACTGGCTCGCCGTGCTCCCGGAGCGGCGGGAGCTGGTCGCGGCCCGGATGCTGCAGGATCTGGCCGACACGGCCGTGGACGACGAGCGCGGTACCGGCGTCCTTCCACTGCTCGCCGAATCCGGCGGCGTGGCGGGCGAGGCCGTGCACCTGTGCGTGGCGTACGGGCTCGGTGCGCGGCACCAGGAGGACCGGCTCGCGGCCGTGGACGCCCTGCTGGTGCTCGCCGCGCGGGGGCAGCTCGACGCGGCGCGGCTGGGCGCGGATCTGGGCGAGCTGGTGGGGGGCGGTGCGGTGAAGCCGCAGCGGCTGGCCGAGTCGGTGCGGACGGCGGCGGCCACGGGAGCCAATGCGACGATATGGGAGCTGCTCCGGCACGCCCTGCCCGTTCCGCTGGCCGGTCTGGCGACCGCCCGCCCGGAGGCGGCGGCCGTGGCGGCCCGGGGCCTCGGGGACCTGATGGCCGTGGCGGCGGAGTGCGCCGAGCGGTCCGGGGCGCGGGGAGAGGTGCCGCACCTGGCGGAGACCGCCGCCCGGGGCGGCTCCTCCCGTGTGGTCGTCCAGGCGCGGCGGCTGCAAGACGCGCTGGCGGAGGAGATGGCCGCCTGAGCCGGACCCGGTTGCCCGCCCACCGCAACAATAGAAAATCCAACAAAAAGGGCGTAAGCATGCTTTACCCATCGGTCACAAACCGTTCGTGATCACGCAACACCGTTCCTTCACAGTGAGTGCATGACTGCAGACATGTCTCAAGTGACCCGGACGAAGCACGGACGGCCCGTGCACCACTGGCGGCGGGACCTCGTCGAACTCGCCGCCCTGTTCACGGCCGTTGCCGTGGCCGACGGGGTGGCGAACCTGATCGGGCACGGGCCCGACGGTCCGGCGCTGCTGGTGATCTCGGCGATCGTGCTGGCCGCGACGGCGGGCTTCCACACGTGGTGGGCTCGGCGCCACGGGCACGCACCGCCGGCCGGGGATACCGGTGCCCGGTCGGCCGCCGACACGCGGTCGGCCGGGCCCGTGCGGGAGGCGGACGCGCAGGACGTGGCCGGGGCCGGTGTGCTGTGGCGGATGCGGACGACGGTGAAGGACGAGCCCGGTTCGCTGGCCGCGCTGTGCACGGCGCTGGCCGAGCGGCGGGTCGACATCCTGAGCCTGCAGACGCATCCGCTGGCCGACGGCACGGTCGACGAGTTCCTGCTGCGGGCGCCCGAGCCGCTGACGGGGGCCGAGATCACCCGGGTGGTCTCGCAGGCCGGCGGTGTGTCCACCTGGATCGAGCGGGCCGACGCCCACGACCTGGTGGACGCCCCCACCCGGGTCCTCGGTCTCGCGGCGCGCACCGCGCTGGACGCGGCGGAACTACCGCTGGCGCTGCGGCAGCTGCTGGGCCGGTGCACGATCCGTTCGCTGCCCGCCAAGCCGGTCGGCGGGGGTCACGGCCCTGAGCCGGTGCCGGCCGAGGGGGTCCTGGAGGACACCGTGATGCGGCTGCGGGCGCCGGAGGGCGGTGTGCTCACCGTGGAGCGGCCGTATCTGCCGTTCACGCCGACCGAGTTCGCGCGGGCCAGGGCTCTGGTGGAGCTGGACAGCCGGCTCGGTCCGCGGATCCCGCGCGGCCAGGACGTGCTGACGCTGCCCGAGGGCAACGACATCGCCGTGCGCCGGGCGGACACCGGCGACCTGACGGCGGCCCGGGCGATGCACGAGCGGTGCTCGAAGCGCACCCTCGGCATGCGGTACCACGGGCCCGTCGGGGACGCCGAACGCTATCTGAACCACCTGCTCAGCCCCCGGTTCGGGCGGACGCTGGCCGCGCAGACCCCCGCGGGCCGGATCGTCGGCCTCGGGCATCTGCTGTGGGACGGCGACGAGACCGAGGTCGCGCTGCTGATCGAGGATGCCTGGCAGCGGCGCGGCGTCGGCGCCGAACTGCTCGGCCGCCTGGTGGCGATGGCGGTGGAGGCGGGCTGCGAGAGCGTCTACGCGGTGACGCAGGCCTCCAACACCGGGATGGTCGCCGCGATGCGCGGTCTCGGGCTGCCCCTGGACTACCAGATCGAGGAGGGCACCCTGGTCATCACGGCCCGCCTGGACACCGCCCCGGTCGCCGCGCGCACGCCGTACGGCAGTGGTGAGGAGCGGCTCGGCGAGGCGGCCCGGCGCGGCTGAGCCCGGCGCGGCGGACGGACGGCCCGACGGTTTCCCGCCGGGCCGTGATCGTGCGCACCCCCGTCAGCGCACGGCTTCCTGCAGCGGTACCGGCATCGCGGTCCGCTCCCCCAGGGCGTGGTCCAGGTCCGCCCACAGGTCGTCGACGTCCTCCAGGCCCACCGACATCCGCAGCAGCCGGTCGCTCACCCCGGCGCCGCGCCGGTCGTCGGCGTCGACGATGCGGTGGCTGATGGAGGCGGGGTGCTGGATGAGGGTGTCCACGCTGCCCAGGCTGACCGCCGGGGTGATCAGCCCGACCCGGGAGATCACCTCGTGCGGGTCGCCGTGGACCTCGAAGGCGACCATCGCGCCGCCCAGGCGCGGATAGCGGACGCGGGCCACCCGCGGGTCGGCGGCGAGCCGACGGGCCAGCTCGGCGGCGCTGGCGGAGGCCGCCCGGACCCGCACCGGCAGCGTGGACAGGCCCCTGAGCAGCAGATAGCCGGCCAGCGGATGCAGGACACCGCCCGTGGCGAAACGTATCTGCCGAAGCTGACCCGCGAACTCCTCGTCGCAGGCCACCACACCGGCCAGCACGTCGCCGTGGCCACCGAGGTACTTGGTGGCGCTGTGCAGCACCAGCCGCGCGCCCTGTTCGACGGGGCGCTGCAGGACGGGCGTGGCGAAGGTGTTGTCGGCGAGCAGCGGGACCGAGCCGCAGGCGTGGGCGATCGCCCGCAGATCGAGTTCGGCGAGCGTGGGGTTGGCCGGGGACTCCACCATCACGAGACCGGTCTCGGGGCGCAGCGCGTCGGTGATGCCGGCCGGGTCGGTCCAGGTCACCTCCGTACCGAGGAGCCCGGCGGTCAGCAGATGGTCGCTGCAGCCGTACAGGGGGCGTACCGCGACCACATGGCGCAGGCCCATGGCGGAGCGGGCGAGCAGGACCGCGCTGAGCGCCGCCATGCCGCTGGCGAAGGCGACGGCCGACTCGGTGCCCTCCAGCCTGGCCAGGGCGGTCTCGAAGCGGGCGACGGTCGGGTTGCCGAGACGGCCGTAGATCGGCGGGCCGACCGGGTCGGCGCCGTCGGTGGCGAAGGCGTCGATGCGGGCGGCCTCGCCGCGGCTGTCGTAGGAGGGGTAGGTGGTGGACAGGTCGATGGGCGGGGCGTGCAGGCCCTGCCGGGCGAGGTCGTCGCGGCCGGCGTGCACGGCCTCGGTGGCCAGTGCTCTCGATGCGGTGCGTACGGCGTCGTAGGCACCCGTGCTCGCTGTGTCCATGGGCGGAAGGTTGAACACAGGACGGGCCACAGGAATCGAACACCGTGCTACGTTCGGCCAATGGCTGAATCCGTCGTACTGGATCCGGTGGATCTCCACCTGCTGCGGCTGCTGCAGAACGACGCCCGGACCACCTACCGCGATCTCGCCGCGCAGGTGGGCGTGGCGCCGTCGACCTGTCTGGACCGGGTGACCCGGCTGCGCCGCGCGGGCGTGATCCTCGGCCACCAGCTGCGGCTGGACCCGGCGAAGCTGGGGCGCGGTCTGGAGGCTCTGCTGTCGGTGCAGGTCCGGCCCCATCGGCGGGAGCTGGTCGGACCGTTCGTGGAGCGGATCCGGGCGCTGCCGGAGTCGCGGACCGTGTTCCATCTGACCGGGCCCGACGACTATCTGGTGCATGTGGCCGTGGCGGACATGGCCGATCTGCAGCGGCTGGTGCTGGACGAGTTCACGGCGCACCGGGAAGTGGCCCGGGTGGAGACCCGGTTGATCTTCCAGCAGTGGGACTGCGGGCCGCTGCTGCCTCCGGCCACGCCCAGAGCGGAATCACGAATACCTGGGTGACGCAGGCATAGTCCCCGTACGAGGATGGGCGCATGTCTGAGATCCAGAGCCCGCTGCCCCGCCAGGTCGCCGACACCTACGTGGACGACCTCATCGCCCTCGACCCGGTCACCGGTACCTACCTCGGTGTGAGGGAGAGTTCGAGCAGGCTGCCCGACTACTCGCCGCGCGGCCAGGAGGCCCTCGCGGAGCTGGCGCGGACCACCCTCGCCCGGCTCGACGAGGCGGAGCGGCAACCCGGTGCGGACAGTGACGTCGAGCGTCGCTGCGGGCGGCTCCTGCGGGAGCGGCTGACCGCCGAGCTGGCCGTGCACGAGGCCGACGAACACCTGCGCGCGGTCGGCAACCTGAGCACGCCCGGCCACTCGGTGCGTGAGGTCTTCACCGTCATGCCGACGCAGACGGAGGAGGACTGGGCGGCGATCGCCGAGCGGCTGCGTGCCGTGCCGGGAGCGCTCGCGGGCTACCGGGAGTCCCTGGCGCTCGGTCTGGAGCGCAAGCTGTACGCGGCGCCGCGGCCGACCGCGACCTTCGTCGAGCAGCTCACCGAGTGGTCGGACACCGACGGCAAGGGTCTGGGCTGGTTCGAGGACTTCGCCGCCGCCGGTCCGGACGCGCTGCGCGCGGAGCTGGACGAGGCGGCCCGCGCGGCGAGCGCCGCCGTGGTGGAACTGCGGGACTGGATGCGGGACGTGTACGCGCCGGCCATCGAGGGCGCCCCGAACACGGTGGGCCGCGAGCGCTACGCACGCTGGTCCCGCTACTTCAATGGCACCGACCTGGATCTGGACGAGGCGTACGCCTACGGCTGGTCGGAGTTCCACCGCATCCTCGGCGAGATGCGGCAGGAGGCGGAGAAGATCCTGCCCGGCGCAACGACCCCGTGGGTGGCGCTCGCGCACCTGGACGAGCACGGCCGGCACATCGAGGGTGTCGACGAGGTCCGGGAGTGGCTGCAGAACCTGATGGACAAGGCCATCGAGGATCTGGACGGGACGCACTTCGACCTCGCCGAGCGGGTGCGGAAGGTGGAGTCGTGCATCGCCCCGCCCGGCGGCGCCGCGGCCCCGTACTACACGCCCCCGACGGAGGACTTCTCGCGTCCCGGCCGGACCTGGCTGCCGACCATGGGGCAGACCCGGTTCCCGGTGTACGACCTGGTGTCGACCTGGTACCACGAGGGCGTGCCCGGGCATCACCTCCAGCTCGCGCAGTGGGCGCACGTCGCCAAGGACCTCTCCCGCTACCAGGCCACGGTCGGCGGGGTCAGCGCCAACGCGGAGGGCTGGGCGCTGTACGCGGAGCGGCTGATGGACGAGCTGGGCTACCTGACCGACCCGGAGCAGCGGCTCGGCTACCTGGACGCGCAGATGATGCGGGCGTCCCGGGTGATCGTCGACATCGGCATGCACCTGGAGCTGGAGATCCCGGCGGACTCCCCGTTCCACCCCGGTGAGCGCTGGACGCCGGAGCTGGCCCAGGAGTTCTTCGGCGCGCACAGCAGCCGGCCCGCGGACTTCGTGGAGAGCGAGCTGACCCGGTACCTGACGATCCCGGGCCAGGCGATCGGCTACAAGCTCGGCGAGCGGGCGTGGCTGCTGGGCCGCGAGAAGGCCCGTGAGCGGCACGGCGACGCCTTCGACCTGAAGGCCTGGCACATGGCGGCCCTGTCACAGGGTTCGCTGGGCCTGGACGACCTGCTGGACGAGCTGTCCCAGCTCTGACCTCGCTCGGGTCTCAACGCCGGAAGCCGCCCTCGGAGTTGACCACCTCGCCGGTGACCCAGCCCGCCTCGTCCGTGGCCAGCCACGCGATGAGCCGGGCGGGGTCGTCGGGCACGCCCCAGCGCCCGGCGGGGAACATCGCGGCCACGGCGGCGTGGTCCGCGCCGGTGGCGTAACCGGTGTCCACGGGACCGGGGTTGACCGTGTTCACGGTGATGCCGTGCTCGACGAGTGTGGTGGACAGGGAGCGGGTGATCGAGGCGAGGGCGCCCTTCTGCAGGGCGTAGGCGAGCTCGCCGGGCATCCCGCCCGCGATGTCCTGTCCGGAGGTCATCATCACGACGCGTCCACCAGGGGTGCCCTTCGGCAGTCGGGCGCGCGAGCGGGCGTACGCCTGGACGAGCAGCAGTACCGAGCGGGTGTCCACCGCCCAGTGGGCGTCCAGCATCGCGGCGTCGATCTCGTCCAGGGTGCCGTCGGCCCCGCTCAGCGCGTGGTTGGCGACGAGGATGTCGAGCCGCCCGAACTCCGCGACGACGGCGTCGACCAACCGGGCCGGTGCCGCCGGGTCGGACAGGTCGCCGGGTCCCGAGGCGACGCGGGCCCCGGGGTCGCCGAGCGCCTCGCGCACGGAGTCGGCGACGGATTCGGGGCTGTCGGCGCCCCAGGGCATCGCGGTGTCGTGCGGCACATGGTGATGCAGAAAGATGCTCGCACCGTACGCGGCCAGCCGCCGGGCCACCGCGTGCCCGATACCGGCGCGCCTGCTGGCCCCGGTGACGAGCGCGGTGCGGCCGCGCAGGGGCAGGGGGTCCCGGCGGAGTTCCTCGGGGGTCGGGCGCGGCGAAGTGGGCATGGACGAGCACGGTACGGAGTCGGCCGGGCCGGGCGCGAGGGAATAAGAGACGCTCAGGCGGGGCCGTCGCGGGGCCACCCCCGTTCGGCCGTACGGCCGCCCCCCGGTGGCGGAGCCGGTGGTGAGGCGGCTTGCTGGTGGCAACGGGCGAATCGGAGGAGGCGGGCCGGGTATGCAGGGAAAGGGGCCGGGTCAGGAGGCGATGGAGACCCCGCGGGCCGCCGGGCTGGCCGGAGTGGTGTTCGCGCTGCTGCTGTCGGCGGCGATCGTGCTGATCCGGCTGGGCATTCCCGAAGGGGCCGACACGGTCCACGCGCAGGGGTTCACGGACTCCGCGCGGCGCAACGCGGTGCGGACCGCACTCGCGCTCGTACCGTTCGCCGGCATCTTCTTCCTGTGGTTCGTCGGCGCCGTCCGGGCCCACGTCGGAGCCGTCGAGGACAGGTTCCTCGCGACCGTCCTCCTCGGCAGCGGAGTGGTCTTCACCGCCACGATGTACGGCGCCGCCGCGGCGGCCGGCGCCGTACTGGCTGTCGCGCACCCCCCCGGTGCCAGTCCCGGGCTGGCCGCCTGGGACTTCGGACGGCACTTCGCGTACACGCTGATGACGGGCTACGCGATGCGGATGGCGGCCGTGTTCGTGTGCTCCATGTCGGTGATCGGGCACCGCCTCGGCGTGCTCCCGCGCTGGCTCTCGGTACTGGGCTTCCTCACCGCCCTGACCCTGCTCTTCGTCTCGTCGAACGTCCCCTGGGCGGAGCTGGTCTTCCCCGCCTGGTCGCTGGTGCTCAGCGTCTACATCATCGTGGCGAGCGGCCGCGCCGGGGCGCGTCGCACGGCGTCTACGTGACCCCGCCGGGCCGTTCACTCGAACGGCATGCCTGAGCGCGCGAGGCCCCCTTCGCCGCTCGCATGCTGGCGAGCGGGACATGACCGCCGTCCGGAGCCGCCCGCGCGGAACGTGGTGGTGCGCACCGGACCTGGCCACCGGAAGGGCGGAGCGTCGATGCGGCTCGTCGTCGATCTCAACAAGTGTCAGGGATACGCGCAGTGCGCGTTCCTCGCGCCCGACGTCTTCGCCATGCACGGCGAGGAGTCGCTGGTCTACAACCCCCAGCCGGACGAGGAGCAGCGGGAGCGGCTCGCGCGTGCCGTCGCCGCCTGCCCGGTGCAGGCGATCACGACCGACGGTCTGGACGGCGCGGACGGATCGGCGGCCGGATCCGCGCCGGAGGCGTCCGATGCCCGCTGACTATCTGGACTGGCTCAGGCGCGAGGGCCGGATCGTGATCGTGGGCGCGTCGCTGGCCGGCCTGCGGGCCGCCGAGACCCTGCGCGCCGAGGGCTTCACCGGTGAACTCACCCTGATCGGCGACGAACCGTACGAACCCTACGACCGGCCGCCGCTGTCCAAGGCCGTTCTGCTGGGCAAGGCGTCACCACACCGCACCGAGCTGCCCCACCGCCGGGAGATCGACGCGAAGTGGCGCCTCGGCGTCGCCGCGACCGGGCTCGACCTGACGGCCAAGCGGGTGCGCCTCGCCGACGGCGACGAGGTGCCGTACGACCGGCTGCTCATCGCGACCGGCGTGCGCGCCCGGCCCTGGCCGAAGGAGGCGGAGGCCCGGCTGGACGGCGTCTTCCTGCTGCGCACCCGCGACGACGCCGCCGCGCTCCTCCATAAGCTGAAGGCGGGGCCCCGCCGGGTGTTCGTCATCGGCGCCGGCTTCGCCGGGTGCGAGGTCGCCTCGGCCTGCCGGGAGATGGGCCTCCCGGTCACCATCGCGGAACGCGCCGGCGCGCCGCTGGTGGGCGCCCTCGGCGGGGTCGTCGGAGCGGTCGCGGCCGACCTGCAGGCCGAGAACGGTGTGGATCTGCGCACACGGGTCACGGTGACCGCGCTGGAGGGCGACTCGGTCGGCAGGGTGCGGGCCGTCCATCTGTCCGACGAGAGCGTCGTCGAGGCGAACGTCGTGGTCGTCTCGCTCGGTTCGCAGCGCAACACCGAGTGGCTGACGGGGTCGGGGCTCGGCGCGGGTCCCCGAGGCATCGCCTGCGACGCGGGCTGCCGCGCCTTCGACTTCCGGGGCATCGTCACCGACGACGTCTTCGTCGCGGGCGACGTGGCGCGCTCCCCGCACGCGCTGTTCGGCTACCAGTTCCTCTCGCTGGAGCACTGGGGCAACGCGATCGCCCAGGCGGAGACCGCCGCGCACAACATGATCTGCCCGGGTGCCGACCGCCGCCCGCACCTGTGGATGCCCGCGTTCTGGTCCTCGCAGTTCGGGGTGAACATCAAGTCGGTCGGTGTGCCGCCCATGGGCGACCAGATCATGATCACGCAAGGGTCCCTGGCCGAGCGCCGCTTCGTCGGTGTCTACGGCTACCAGGGCCGGGTGATCGCCGCGGTCACCTTCGACAGCGCCCGGTGGCTGGAGTTCTACCAGCGGCAGATCGAACGGGGCGCGCCGTTCCCGGTGGAGTTCCCGACGGTGGACCGGCGTCCCGAGGGCCGGCAGCCCGTCGCGGCCGACTTCCCCGACCCCTCCCTGCCGACCCACGGCCCCACCGTGACCCTGAGCGGCTACTCACCGGCCGACCAGCAGCTGGTATTCACCCCGGGCCGCCACTGAACGCCGCCGCGGCCCCGACGCTCCTAGGACGTGTCATGACGCAAGCCTCGCTGTTTCGCCGGATCACCGACTTCGCCAACCGCGCCGACCCGTATCCGCTGTACGCGGAGCTCCGCAAGACGCCGGTGCTGCACGAGGAGGACGGCGGTCCCTACGTCATCAGCTCGTACTGGGACATCGAGGCGCTGCTCCACGATCCGCGGATCAGCTCCGACGCCGCCAACCTGGCGGCCGCGGGTGACGACGAGCTGGGCCAGGCCGAGGAGACGGGGCTGCCGCCCAGCTTCATCCGACTCGACCCGCCCGAGCACGACCGGCTGCGCCGGATCGCCAACAGCTCCTTCGGGCCGCCGTGCCGGCCCCGCCGCATCGATTCCATGCGCGGCGACCTGGGCCAGATCGTCGAGGGTCTGATCGACGGCTTCGGGGACGCGCGGGAGGTCGACCTGGTCGACCAGTTCGCCTACCCCTTCCCGGTCACCGCGATCTGCCGGGTGCTCGGGGTGCCGCGCGAGGACGAGCCGCAGTTCCGCACCTGGGTGGACCCGATCGTCGCCACCCTGGACCCGGACACGCGCCAGAGCGCGGACGCCGAGTTCGTCAGGACCGCGAAGGAGGCGCGCATGCAGCTCGGCATGTACCTCGCCGGTCTGGTGGAGCAGCGCACCAAGGAGCCCCGCGACGACATGCTCTCCGACCTGGTGACCAGCCATGGCCCGGACGGCGCCATGACGATGATGGAAGTGCTCTCCACCTCGGTGCTGCTGCTCATCGCGGGCCACGAGACGACCGTCAACCTCATCACGAACGGCATGCTGACGCTGCTGCGCCACCCGGAGGTCCTGGAACGGCTGCGCAACGACCCGGGCCTCTCGGTCAAGATCGTGGAGGAGTTGCTGCGCTACGAGCCACCGGTGCAGCTCGTGCCGCAGCGCACCTGCATCGCCGACATCGAGCTGCGCGGGGTGACCATCCCGAAGGGCTCCCGCATCTGGCTCGTGCTCGCCGCGGGCAACCGGGACCCGGAGCGGTTCGCGGACCCCGACCGGTTCGACCCGGACCGCGGCGACCTCCAGCACCTCGGCTTCGGCAGCGGCATCCACAGCTGCTTCGGCGCTCCGCTGGCCCGGGTGGAGACCCAGCTCGCCCTGTCCGCGCTGGCCCGCCGGCTGGTGAATCCCCGTCTCGTCGAGGACCCGCCGCCGTACCGGCAGAACGCGGTGCTGCGTGGCCCGCGCCACCTGAACATCACGTTCGACGGCCTGCGTTGACGGCGGGCGCGGCCTGGTTCAGTCCGCGAGCCGTCTGAGCTGGACCAGGCCGACCCAGGTCTCGGGGCCGGGCTGGGCGTAGGCGGCACGCACCGCGTACGGGCCCGGTTCCAGCGGGACGCGCAGGTGCTCCTCGCCCTCCGCCGCGCCGCCCGGCCAGGCCGAGTCGAACAGCACCACCGGGCCGGGCACGTTCCAGCGGATCTCGTGTTCCCACACGGCCGCGTCGAGCGCGCCGGGGATCTGGGCCAGCAGCTCGCTCTCGGAGTTCGCGGCGGACCAGCGCACGAAGGTGCCGTGGTCGGGCAGGTAGGAGGTGGAGGCGGGTTCGTCGCCGAAGACGAGGGCGGTGCTGTCGCCGACCGGGAGCAGGCCGACGTAGCCGTCGACCTCGCACGCGCGGTCGTAGTCCGTGTCGAGCTCCTCGCTGTCGGCGCCCGCCCAGAACGGCAGCACCGTCTCCGGTACGGCTATCAGCGGGCCCCCGCCCGACTCCACCCACTCCAGTGCGCCTGGATCCGCGTATCGAGCCATGGGCAGAACCTACACGGCGGGCGTCAGCAGCCGCACTCGCCGTCCACGGGTGCCGTCAGCGGGTCGGCGTCCCGGCGTGCCGGCCCCTGCCAGGTCTCGTAGGCGAAGCCCTCCCGCGCCCAGTACTCGAAACCGCCGAGCATCTCCTTGACCTGGTAGCCGAGTTCGGCCAGGGCGAGGGCGGCGCGGGTGGCGCCGTTGCAGCCGGGGCCCCAGCAGTACGTCACCACGGGCACGGACCTGTCGAGGAGCTGCTCGGCCTGCTCGGGGATGAGCGCGGTGGGCAGGTGGACCGCGCCGGGGACGTGCCCCTGGTCCCAGGACTCGGTGGAGCGGGAGTCGATCACGACGAAGCCGGGGTCGCCGTCGGCCGCGAGCGCGGCGGCCACGTCGGAGACGTCGGCGTGGAAGGCGAGACTGGCCCGGAAGTAGGCGGCGGCCTCGGCGGGGACGGCGGGGGCGACCCGCAGGACGGGGTTCACGGAGTTGGTGATCATGGCCAGAAATCTATGGCGCTCGGCCCGGTCCCTGAAGTGGGGATCCCCGGGCTCCCCCTTGATCGGGCGGGGATTTCCCTGCTATCCATCCGGGGTGACCGTGTATTCCCCGGACGCCACCGACTGGCGCATCCTCGAGGTCCTCCAGCGGGAGGGCCGGGCCAGCTACGCCGAGCTGGCGCGCGCCGTCTCCATGTCGCCGAGCGCGGTCACCGAACGGGTGCGCCGGCTGGAGGACGCCGGTGTCATCCAGGGGTACGCGGCGGTCGTGGACCCCGAGCGTCTCGGCCTCCCGATCCTCGCGTTCGTGCGGCTCCGCTACCCGAACGGCAACTACAAGCCCTTCCACGACCTGGTGGCGGCGACCCCGGAGATGCTCGAGGCCCACCACGTGACCGGTGACGACTGCTTCGTCATCAAGGTCGCCGCGCGGTCGATGCCGCATCTGGAGGAGATCTCCGGCCGGATCGGCGCGCTGGGATCGGTGACCACGAGCGTGGTGTACTCCTCACCTCTGCCCCGGCGTCCGCTCGGCCGCTGACCGTCACACGCCCCGCTGCCGCAGCGACGACCCCGACCTGTCCTTGACGACCTCCAGCTGGGCGTGGATCCGGCGGCGCAGGTCGGCGACATGGCTGACGATGCCGACGCTGCGGTCGCGTTCGCGCAGGGAGTCGAGGACGTCCAGGACCTCGTCGAGGGTCTGGTCGTCGAGGCTGCCGAAGCCCTCGTCGATGAAGAGGGTGTCCAGCCGGACGCCTCCGGCCTCGTCGGTGACGACGTCGGCGAGGCCCAGGGCGAGGGCGAGGGAGGCGAAGAAGGTCTCGCCGCCGGACAGGGTGGCGGTGTCCCGCTCGCGGCCGGTCCAGGCGTCCACGACATGCAGCCCGAGGCCGCTGCGGCCGCGTCCGGTGCGGTCGTCGGAGTGGACGAGGGTGTAGCGGCCCGACGACATGCGCTGCAGCCGTACGGTCGCGGCGGCCGCGACCTGCTCCAGGCGGGCCGCCAGGACGTACGACTCCAGGCGCATCTTGCGTTCGTTGTCCGCGGAGGTGCCCGCCGTGAGCGCGGCCAGGCGGGCCACCCGGTCGTACTCGGCACGCAGCGGCGCGAGTGCGCGTACTCCTGCGGTGGCACGCGTGGAGAGGCGGTCCAGCTCGGTGCGGCAGCGGGCGGCCGCGTCGCGTGCGGAGGCGGCCGCGCGGAGGCGTCGTTCCGCCTCGGCCGCCGCCCGCTCCGCCGCGGCGAGGTCGGCGGGCGGCTGCTGCGCGGCGGCCGCGGTGTCGGCCTCGGCCAGCACGGTGCGTACGGCCGCCTCCTCCGACTGCCAGGCGTCCAGGCGGTGTTGGAGGTCGCGGTGGGCCGCGTCGTCCAGCAGGGCGGCGGCCGCGGCCTGCGGGGTGTCGAAGCCGGCGCGGTAGGCGGCGTCGGCGAGGCGGGCGTCGGCGTCCTTGAGCCGCTGCGCGGCGTCCTGTGCGGCGCGCGCGGTGTCGGCGGCCTCGGTGAGCAGCGCCGCCTGCCGCTCCAGCTGTGCGGCGCGGGCGGCCACGCTGGCCGCGGCTCCGCGTGCCTGCGTCAACTCCTGCTCCAGGAGGGCCTGTTCACGCTCCAGGGTCTCGCGCCGGGTGAGCCGGGAAGCGGCCCGTACGGCGGCCTCCTGGCGGGCCTGAAGGCGCTGCTCGCGCTCGCGCTCGGCCTTGCGCAGCTCCTCCTGGGCGGCGTGCAGGGCGGAGGCGTCGCGGCGTGCGCGCGCGTAGTCCTGCTCCAGTTGGTCGGCCTCGGCGGCGAGCCGCGCGGTGGGGGTGTCGCCGGCCTCGGCGGTGGCGGCGGCCAGGGCCTCGCGTACGACGCCGAGGCGCCGTTCGTCCTCGGTGTGCTGTTCCTCGGCGCGCTGGTGGGCGGCCTGGGCGCGCTCCTCGGTCTCGCGGTCGACGTGTCCGGCGACCTTGCGGGCCGGGGCGGGGTGTTCGGTCGCTCCGCAGACGGCGCAGGGTTCGCCGTCGGTGAGGCGGGCGGCCAGCTCGGCGGCGATGCCGCTCAGGCGCTGTTCCTTGAGGTCCAGCCAGTGGGCGCGGGCGCCCAGGGCGCGCTGTCCGGAGGCGAGGGCCCGGCGCCGCACCTCCTCCAGGTCGGCGGCCAGCTCGTCCCGGGTGCGGGCCGCGTGCAGGCGCCGTCGTGCGGGTTCGCGCTGGACGGCGAGCTGTTCGGCGCGGGTGGCCGCCTCCTGGGCGGACTCGGTGCGGGACTGCAGGGCCGCGCGCGTGGCGTCCCACTCGGCGAGCCATGCGTCGGCCTCGCGCAGGACGTCCTCGTCGGCACGCTCCTGCCGACCCAACCCGGCCCGCTCGTCGACCAGTTCGGCGAGCCGTCGCTCGGCGCGCCGGGCCGACTCGAGGCCGCCCAGCTCCTCGGCGGCGCGGCGGGCGGCGGCCGCGAGGCCCGCGGGGCCGGCGTCGGCGTAGGAGTCGGGAAGCGTACGGCGTGCTCGCGCCTCGGCCGCGGCGGCCCCGCGGTGCTCGGTCTCGGCAGCCTCCCGCAGCTCCAGCGCGGGCGCCACCGCCTCCGCCTTGCGGGCGCGTGCCATGCGCTCCTGAGCCTCCCGGTGCGCGCCGGCCCGCTCCTGGAGGCGCTCGGCCCGCTGCCGGGCCTCGGCGAACCGGCCCTGCAGCCGGGCGAGTTCGCGTACGTCGTCCAGGGTGCGCTGCGCCGCGGCCCGGCCGGACTCGGCGGCGGCCAGGCGGCTGTGGGCGACGGTGAGGCGCTCCCGCGCGGTGCTGCGGGCCACGGCCGCGGCGCCGAGGACGGCCTCGGCCAGGCCGGGCTCGCCGGGGCTCAGCTCGGGCAGCTCCATCGCGTCGCCCGCCTCCTGCTGCATGCGGTGCGCGTCGGCGAGGAGAGCGGCGTCGCCCTCCCGTACCCGGGCCTCGGTCGTGCGCCGGCGCTCCGCCAGCCGCTTCTCGACGTCGGCGAAGCGCCGGGTGTCGAAGAGGCGGCCCAGGAGGCGGCCGCGGGCCTCGGCGTCGGCGCGCAGGAAGCGGGCGAAGTCGCCCTGGGGCAGCAGGACGACCTGGCAGAACTGCTCGCGGCTCATCCCGAGCAGCTGGGTGATCTCCTCGCCGATCTCCTGGTGGGAACGGCTGAGGTCCTTCCAGGCGCGGGCTGTGGCGTCGTACTCGCGCAGCCAGGTCTGGGCCTTGTCGACGGTCGTGCCGGTGCCGCGCAGCTTCTTCCGCTCCCACGGCGGCTGCCGGGTGATCTCCAACCGGCGTCCGGCGGCGGTGAGTTCGAGGCGGATCTCGGTGCGGTTGCCCGGCTCGGCGTGGTCGCTGCGCAGGTGCATGCCCTGGCCGCTCTGCCGGGCGCCGGGCACGGAGCCGTAGAGCGCGTAGCAGACGGCGTCCAGGACGGAGGTCTTGCCCGCGCCGGTGGGGCCGTGCAGCAGGAAGAGCCCGGCGGCGGACAGCGCGTCGAAGTCGACGGACTGGGAACCGCCGAAGGGTCCGAAGGCGGTGATGTCGAGCCGGTGCAGCCTCACCGGGCCACCTCCCGGACCGCGTCGTCGGCGCGCACCGCGTCGAAGGCCTCGCCGAGCACGGCCGCCTCCTGCTCGTCGGGCCCGGCGCCGCGCACATGGGCCACGAAGTCCTGGGCGATCTGCCGGTCGCTGCGGCCGGCCAGGCGCCGGGCGTACGACACCTCGGGGTCGTCCGGGGCCCGTTCCGGGTCGAAGACCAGGCTGAGGGTGTGCGGGAAGCGCTCGGTGAGCCGGGCCATGGGGTCGGCGGGGCGGACCGGGTCGGTGAGGGTGGCCTCGGTCCAGGCGTCCTCGTGGCGGGCGAGAGCGGGGTCGGCGAGGAGGTCGTCCAGGGTGCCCCGGATGCGGGCCAGCGGGCGCGGCACCGGGCAGTCGACGCGCTCGGCGGTGACCGAGCCGTCGGCGTCCAGGTCGACGAGCCACATGCTCTTGCGGTGGCCGGCCTCGGAGAAGGAGTACGCGAGCGGGGAGCCGGAGTAGCGCACGCGCTCGGTGATCGTCTGGCAGCCGTGCAGGTGGCCGAGCGCCACGTAGTCGACGCCGTCGAAGACCCCGGCGGGTACGGCGGCCACTCCGCCGACGGTGATGTCCCGCTCGCTGTCGCTGGCCTCGCCGCCCGTGACGAAGGCGTGGGCGAGGACGACCGAACGGGTGCTCGGCGCGCGGGTGGCGAGGTCGGCGCGGACACGGTCCATGGCGGCACCGAGCACGGCCTCGTGGCCGGCCCGGTCCACCGCGAACTCGTCCTTCACCAGCGCCGGTTCGAGGTACGGCAGCCCGTAGAAGGCCACGTCGCCGTGGGCGTCGGTCAGCACGACCGGAGTGCCCGCGGCGGACGGCTCGGTGCGCAGATGGATGCCGGCGCGGTCGATGAGTCCGGCGCCGACGCCGAGGCGGCGGGCCGAGTCGTGGTTGCCGGAGATCATCACCGCGGGCACGCCGAGGGCGGCGAGGCGGTGCAGGGCGTCGTCGAACAATTCGACCGCGGCGAGCGGGGGTACCGCGCGGTCGTACACGTCCCCGGACACGACCACCGCGTCCACCGCGTGCTCGCGCACGGTCGTGACGAGGTGACCGATGAAGTCGGCCTGGGCTCCGAGCATGCTCACCCGGTGGAAGGCCCGGCCGAGATGCCAGTCGGACGTGTGCAGCACTCTCAAGAAACCGCTCCGGCCCGCACGACTACCCCATCCACGCATCGAGGACCCGCACGAACCTGGACAGGCTCGCGCACAGCACCCACCACGCTAATGCCTCGGCGCACCAGATCCGCCACGGACCTCGATGCGCGACCGACAACTCCGCCCCATATGACCGGAAATCGCCTCGACGTGAGCGCACCCTGGCCTGGACGCTGATGCCGATGTTCGTCGCCCCCCGTCGCCGGTGTGCTCACGAACAAGGTCGGCGGCGGCCGTCTGATGGCGCTCGGACTGTTCCCGCGGGGGTGGGCCTCGGCTGGATCAACGTGGTCGCGGACACCGACACCGCGCACTCGGCCATGGTCGGCCCGATGATCGTCGCGGGCATCGGCATGGGCTTCGTCTTCGCGCCCACGGCCGCGTCGTGCTCGCCTCGGTCGCCGAGGAGCACGCGGGCAAGGCCTCCGGCGCGAACACCACGGTCCGCGAGACCGGCGAAGCGCTCGGCATCGCCGTCCTCAGCACGGTGTTCGTGGCGCACGGCAGCACCCGCAGCCCCCAGGACTTCGTCGACGGCCTGCACCCCGCGGTGTGGGTCGGCGTCGCCGTGGTCCTCGTCGGCGCCCTGTGCGCCCTGCGCATTCCGCGCCCGCCGGGCACGGCGTCCGAGGAGGCGTGGACGTCTGAGACGCGTGAGGTCCGGCCGCCCCCGTGCGGGCGCCGGGCCTCACGCGTCTCCGTAGGCCTCTCCGCCCAGCTCGAACCCGGCCGAGCCCGCCGTCGCGTCGGCGAGCCACGCGCGGAAGGCGTCCACGTCGGCGTCCGGCAGGCCGATCTCGATGGTGACGGCCTCGCCGTAGCGGACGTCCCGGACCTCGCGCCCGGTGGCCCGCAGGTCGTTCTGGATCTTGCCGGCGCGCTGGTGGTCGACGGTCACCGTGGCCAGCCGGAAGCGGCGCCGGGTGAGCGTGCCGACCTCGTCCAGGGCCTCGCCGACCGCTCCGCCGTAGGCCCGGATGAGCCCGCCCGCGCCGAGCTTCACACCGCCGTAGTACCGGGTGACGACCGCGACGACGTACCGCATCTCGCGGCGCAGCAGCATCTGCAGCATGGGGACGCCGGCGGTGCCGCCCGGTTCGCCGTCGTCGCTGGCCTTCTGCACGGACGCGTCGGCACCGATGACGTACGCCCAGCAGTTGTGCGTGGCGTCGGCGTGCTCCTTGCGGACGGCCGCGATGAACTCCTGGGCCTCCTGCTCGGTGGCCGCCGGGGCGAGGGCGCACAGGAAACGGGAACGGTTGATCTCGGTCTCGTGCACGCCGGCGCGGGCTACGGTGCGGTACTCGTCCTGCATCCCGTCAGCCTATGCGAGCGCCGGGCCGTCCTTGATCGCGGTGCGCGTCGGCCGGGCCGGGCTACTCCTTCCCCTTCCTGCCCCGCGGCACGATGAACGAGGTCAGCAGGGCGGCACCCGGGGCCAGGGCCGGCCAGCCGGTGGCGCGCCAGGTCAGCACCGCGATCGCGGAGGTCGGGAACTTCACGCGCACCTGCTCGAGCGTGTCCTCCAGACCGTCCCCGGCCAGCTCGAGGACCAGCTCCTCCAACCCGGGGTTGTGCCCGACCAACAGCAGCGTCTCCACCTCGCGCGGCGCCTCGCGCACGACCTCCAGCAGCTCCGGTACGTCCGCGCCGTACAGCCTGCGGTCGTAGCGCACCGGGGGCGGCGTGCCCCACTGGGCGGAGGCCAGCTCCCAGGTGCGGCGTGCGCGTACGGCGGTGGAGCACAGGGCGAGGTCGGGCAGGCAGTCGGCCTCGGCGAGGGCGCGCCCGGCGGCCGGGGCGTCCCGCAGGCCGCGCGGGGCGAGCGGACGCCGGTGGTCCGCGACGCCCTCGGGCCAGGCGGACTTGGCGTGCCGCAGGACGACCAGCCGGCGCAGCGGGCCCGCGCCCGCGCGCTCGATCATGCGAGGCTCCCGAGGTCACGGGCGAGATCGAGGGCGAGCAGGCGGTCCGCGTACACGTACGTCTCGAACCGCGCCCCGTCGGGCAGCCCCGGCTCGCTCGCCACGTCCCGCAGCACAGCCAGCACCCCGGGCAGGTCGAGATCGTCCTCCCACGCCGCCCGTAGCCGTACCCGCACCGCGTCGGGCACCGGCCGCGAGGGCTGCCGCGCCCACCCGGCGACGGCCCGCCGCCAGCGGGCGAGGATCCGCGCCGCCTCTCCGAGCCCATCGGCATCCAGCCGTACCGCCGTGTTCCGGGGGACGGAGAGAAGGGCGAGGCGCAGGGCGGTGGGATCGGAGAGGAGGACGGGAAGATCGAGAGGGGGCTGCTCGCCCGGTGAGCGGGGTGCGGGGGCCTCTCCGGCAGCGGGGATGTCGGCCGTGCGGGCGCCAGGTGCGGTGATGTCGCGCGGTCCGGGGCCCGGAGCCGGGGTCGCGGCTGTGGCCGGGGCGGTGCGGGGTGGCGCCTCCGAAGCCGTGTCCGAGCCGTCGCCGCCCGTACCCGCACCACCGCGCTGCGCCCTCCCCGGCCCGCCGAGCCGCTCCTCGCCCCCCGGTTCCGCCGCCGTCCACACCGCGGGGGCGACCGTCAGCAGGGGGCCCTCGCTCGGCATGGTCCCGGTGTCCTCGGCCACCACGTGGATCACCTGTGCCTCTCCCAGCCCGGACGCGAGGTCGCGGCCGTCCTCGAAGGGGCGGATGGCGAGGGCCGTCGCGGCCGTGCGGAGTTCGGCGTGCCGGTGGGGTGCGGTGAGGATCGTCCAGACGGGGGTGCCGCCGAGTTCCAGGGCGCGGACCAGGACGTCGGCGGTGAGCAGTACCCGCAGGGCCGTCAGGTCGAGGCCGGAGGCGTAGGCCTCGATGCGGGTCAGGCCACGCCGGGCGGGCGCGGCGGCGACGGGCTCACCGGTTCGGGCGTCGAGGATGCGCAGCACGGCCCGAGCGTAGGCGTGCGGAGGGCCGTACGCAGGCACCTTGCGCCGATTCCGGTCACCGTGGCGGGGTTCCGGGGGGAATCTGCACCTGGTGGGCGCTGTTCCCCCGACGACAATTACCGCAGCCCGAGGAGGCGGCCGTGTACGGCGACGAAGCGACGATCCGCAGGATTCTGACCGAGCTGGGCGACACCTGGGCGGTGGTCGGCCTGTCCGCCAACCGGCGGCGGGCCGCGTACGGCGTGGCGCAGGTGCTGCAGCGCTACGGCAAGCGGATCGTGCCGGTGCACCCGAAGGCGGAGACGGTGCACGGCGAGCAGGGCTACGCCTCCCTCGCGGACATCCCCTTCGAGGTCGACGTCGTCGACGTCTTCGTCAACAGCGCGCTGGCCGGGGCGGTCGCCGACGAGGCCGTCGCCAAGGGCGCGAAGGCGGTCTGGTTCCAGCTCGGCGTCGTGGACGAGGCGGCCCACGAGCGGGCCCGGGCGGCCGGACTTGACATGGTCATGGACCGTTGCCCCGCGATCGAAATTCCCCTTCTGGGGTGACCTGTCTCACCTTCTTCTCACAATTCACGGCTGAATATTGACATTCGAGTCGCCCTCTGACCTGTGCGAATACCGAGACCAAGAGGGGCAAGATCCGAGGTCAAGACTTCACCAAGAGTCTTTTGTCGACGCAGAAAGTCTCCCTACTGTGTGGCGCTGTTGTTCGTTAAGCATGCGTTAAACGATCTGAGAGGCCACTTGACATGGTGAAAGTCGACCATGCAGCGCCCATAACCACGAAGGACCAGGGCGGTCTGCGCCGTGACGTCGGCCTGATCGGTCTGATGTGGGCCTCCGTGGGGTCCATCATCGGCTCCGGCTGGCTGTTCGGCGCCGAGAAGGCGGTCGTGGTCGCCGGCCCCGCGGCGATCATCTCGTGGGTGATCGGCGCGGTGGCCATCGTGCTGCTGGCGCTGGTGCACGCCGAGCTCGGCGGCATGTTCCCGGTGGCCGGCGGCACGGCCCGCTACCCGCACTACGCCTTCGGCGGCCTGGCCGGCATGTCGTTCGGCTGGTTCTCCTGGCTCCAGGCGGCCACCGTGGCGCCGATCGAGGTCGAGGCCATGATCGGCTACGCCAAGCACTGGAGCTGGGCCGAGGGGCTGCAGCGCGCGGACGGAACGCTGACCTCCAGCGGCATCGTCACCGCGGTCGTCCTCATGGCGGTCTTCGTCGCGGTCAACTTCCTGGGCGTCCGTGTCCTCGCCCACACCAACAGCGCCGCCACCTGGTGGAAGATCGCCGTCCCGCTCGCCGCGATCTTCGTCATCGCCATCGGCAACTTCCACCCGGCGAACTTCACCTCCGAGGGCTTCGCGCCGTTCGGCGCCAAGGGTGTCCTCGGTGCGATCAGCTCCAGCGGCATCATCTTCGCGCTGCTCGGTTTCGAGCAGGCGATCCAGCTGGCGGGCGAGAGCCGCAACCCGAAGCGTGACCTGCCCCGCGCGACCCTCGGTTCGGTCGCGATCGGCTCGGTGATCTACATCCTGCTCCAGGTCGTGTTCATCGTCGCGCTGCCGCACAGCTCCTTCGCGCACGGCTGGGCGAAGCTCGACTTCCCCGGCATCAGCGGTCCCTGGGCGGGTCTGGCCACGCTGGTGGGCCTCGGCTGGCTGAGCTTCGTCCTGTACGCCGACGCGATCATCTCCCCCGGCGGCACCGGCCTGATCTACACCACCGCCACCTCCCGCATCTCCTACGGCCTGGCCAAGAACGGCTACGCGCCGAAGGTGTTCGCCAAGACGGACAAGCGCGGCGTGCCGTGGTTCGGCCTCGTGGTCTCGTTCATCACCGGTGTGATCTGCTTCCTGCCGTTCCCCAGCTGGCAGGAGCTGGTCAGCTTCATCACCTCGGCGAGCGTCCTGATGTACGCGGGCGCGCCGCTGGCCTACGGCGTCTTCGCCGACCGCCTGCCGCACCACGAGCGTCCGTACCGCCTGCCCTTCGGCAAGTTCGTCTCGCCGCTGTCCTTCGTGGTCGCCAACCTGATCATCTTCTGGTCCGGCTGGGACACCCTGTGGCGGCTCGGCGCTGCGATCCTGATCGGCTACGTGCTGCTCGGCTCCTACGCCTGGTACGCGATCCGCAAGAACCTGCCCGACGCGCCCCGGCTGGACTTCAAGGCCGCGCAGTGGCTGCCCGGATACCTGGCCGGCCTCGGTGTGATCTCCTACCTGAGCACCTTCGGCGGCAACGGCACCATCCCGCTGTACTGGGACATCGCGGTGGTCGCGGTGTTCTCCCTGGTCATCTACTACTGGGCCAAGGCCACCGCGTCGAAGCCCGAGGCGATCGAGCGCAGCATCGAGGAGGTCGTGGTCACCGACGCTCCGGCGCACTGACCCCGCACCTCACCCGGTGTCCCGTCAGCCGCGGCGCTGATCTACACCACGGACGAGATGACCGCGTTCATCGAGGGCGCCAAGGCGGGGGAGGCCGACTTCCTGCTCTCCTGAACTGCCTGATG
>NZ_JBSFHY010000048.1:0-79190 GCF_053597295.1 Streptomyces sp. NPDC001450 | reverse complement strand
TCTATCAGATCTTTTCTCGATCCGATTTCCTCGGTGCTTTCCAGGTTTCCGCTCTCGCGGTTTCCTTTCCGGCGGTTCCGACTTTATCAGAAGTTTTTGGCCGGTCTGACCGGCCGCTCATTTCTGAGTAGTAAGTCGGGGGTGCTTCTCTGGGTCACGGTCGCGACGCCTCGGGAAGCAGACAGATTCTAAACGATCAGCCCTGAACTTGTCCAGCTCTAGGCAACTCATTGAATCTACCTCCCCACTCCACCCGTGTCAACAGGTCTTGCGGGGCGAAGAGGAGACTAGCAGCTCACAGGCCCCGGACGCACATCAGGCGGCCGTTGGGATGCTCGCGCTGCGTTCGGCCGCTTCGAGGTCGCCCGTCTCGCCGGCGCGTACCGCGCGGCCGCCGAGGATGTAGACGTACGCCAGGAAGGCCACCTCGACCGCGACCCCGATGCCGATGCGGGCCCAGGTGGGGAGGCCGGACGGGGTGACGAAGCCTTCGATGGCACCGGAGACGAACAGGACCAGGGCGAGGCCTATCGCCATGCCCACGGCGGCCCGGCCCTCCTCGGCGAGTGCGGTGCGGCGGCTTCGGGGGCCCGGGTCGAGGACGGTCCAACCGAGGCGGAGACCGGTGCCCGCGGCGACGAAGACCGCGGTCAGTTCGAGCAGGCCGTGCGGGAGGATCAGGCCGAGGAACGTGTCGAGGCGGCCGGCGGAGGACATCAGACCGATGCCGACGCCCAGGTTGAGCATGTTCTCGAAGAGGATCCAGAGCACGGGCAGACCGAGGAAGACGCCCAGGACCAGGCACATCGCGGCGGCCCGGGCGTTGTTCGTCCACACCTGGGCGGCGAAGGAGGCCGCGGGGTGGCTCGAGTAGTACGTCTCGTACTCGCCGCCGGGTCGCGTCAGCTCGCGCAGCTGGCTGGGGGCCGCGATGGCCGACTGCACCTCCGGGTGGGTGCCTATCCACCAGCCCAGGAGGATCGCGATGACGGTGGAGATGAGCGCGGTGGGCACCCACCAGTGGCGCGCGCGATAGACCGCGGCGGGAAATCCCTGGCCGAGGAAACGCGTGACGTCGCGCCATGAGGCGCGGCGGGTTCCGGTGACGGCGCTGCGCGCGCGTGCCACGAGTTGGCTGAGCCGTCCCGTCAGCTGCGGATCCGGAGCGCTGGACTGGATGAGGGACAGGTGGGTGGCCGTGCGCTGGTAGAGGGCGACGAGTTCGTCGGCCTCGGCGCCGTTGAGGCGGCGCTGGCGGCGGAGCAGGGCGTCGAGGCGGTCCCATTCGGCTCGGTGTGCGGAGACGAAGACGTCCAGGTCCATCGGGTCTGCCTGCTCCTCGGCTGGTCGTCCACTGCTCGTGGTGGAGGCTCGTGATGCTGTCAGCTTGTCTTACTGCGGCGCGATGCGCCCTCAGCTTGGCAGACTTGCGCTTCACGGGGCAGACCAGGGGAAGGACGGCGGGCGTGAGTGAGCTGGTGACCGGTGAGGCGGTGGCGCTGGAACTGCGCCCGGCCAAACTGCCGAGCAGGGCGTTGGCGGTGTTGCTGGACCTGGTCGTGGCGGTGCTCGTGTACATCGGCGTGACCGTCGCGCTGGTGGCCGCGACTGCCTCGTTGGACGAGGCGGCCCAGCTCGCGCTGTCCATCGCGACCTTCATGTTGGTGCTGGTCGGCGGTCCGATAGCGGTGGAGACGCTCAGTCACGGGCGCTCGCTCGGGAAGCTGGCGTTCGGGCTGCGGGTGGTGCGGGACGACGGTGGACCCATCCGGTTCCGGCACGCGCTGGTGCGTGGCGCGATCGGTGTGGTCGAGATCCTGATGACGTTCGGGATCGTGGCCTGCATCGCCTCGCTGGTGTCGGCACGGGGCCGGCGGCTCGGGGACGTCTTCGCGGGCACCCTGGTCGTACGGGAGCGGATTCCCGTGGGTCGGGCCGGCCTCGTGCCTCCGCCTCCGCCAGGGCTCGCGGGGCGGTTCGCCGAGCTGGACCTGTCGGCCGTACCGGATGGGCTGTGGCTTGCCGTCCGGCAGTACCTGACGCGGATGCAGCAGCTCGACCCTCAGGTGTCCTGGGACATGGGGCAGCGGTTCGCGGCCGATCTCGTGGCTCGTACGGGGGCTCCGGCGCCGCAGGGCGTGCACCCGGCCGCTTTCCTGGCGGCTGTGGTCCATGAGCGGCAGGCTCGCGAGGCGCGGCAGGCCTTCGGGGGCCCGGGGCCCGTCGTAGCGGGTGGTACGCCCTCCGGCTTCGCGCCCGGCGCGGCCGGTGTTGCTGTGCCCGGTGACTGTCCTCCGCCGGTGCCTCAGGCGCCCGTGGCGAACGGGTATCAGCCGCAGGCCCCGGTCTGGCCGCAGGGCTCTGGGCAGGCCGGCCCGTTCCAGGCACCGGGCGTGCCACAGTCTCAGGCCCCGGTCGCGCCGCCCGCCTCGACGCAGCAGGACGAGCCGCGCTCCGACCGGCCGGGCACGGGTTCCGGTTCCACCGGATTCGCTCCGCCGGCCTAGCAGGCGCGTCGCGCCGCCGGATCGGGCGGCGCCGGCTCAGTCGAATCTCGACGGCGGTGACTGGAGGTCTTCCAGCTCGATTCCGGGCGCGGACAGGACCACGTCCCCGGCGATGTGCACGGCGTGCTGTTCGCCCGTGTCCAGGGCTGTGACCTGGTATTCGTCCACGGTCAGGGGGCCGTTGTCAGTGGCGTGTGCTTCGCTGTTCACCAAGGCCCAGGACTGGTCCATGGTGCGGGGGGCGAGGACCGGGTCCGTGAAGGCCACAAGGCGTACGCGGGTGGTCGGGGACGAGGGGGTGAGGCGAAGCAGACGGGCGGTGGCGACGAGGAACGCGGGGGACGTGCCGGTGAAGGCGTGGGCGCGCACATTGCCTTCGGTGGCATGAGTTCCGGTCGGGTCGGTGCGGACCCAGGTGACGCCGTCGAGGGCGGCGCCACGCACCTGCCAGCCTCCCGCGTGGAGTTCGAGGCGGATGGGGCGGCCGAGGCCGTCCAGGGCGAGGTCGACCGAGCCGATGTGGTCGCCCGCGGGGCTGGTCAGCTGGGAGACGTAGCGCCAGCCCGACGGGCCGGGGGCGCACTGGAAATGCTCTTCTGCGAGGGGGGTGTGATCGTGCGGATCGTGGAGCGAATAGCGGCCGCGGGGCATGGGGGTCCTGGGGCTTGACGGGCTGGTCCGGCCTGAGGCCAAAGGGGCAGGCCCCCGGCACGGGGGTGCGGGGGCCTGCCTCGGAGGAACTAGCTGCGGACCTGCGGATCAGTAGCGGTAGTGGTCCGACTTGTACGGGCCGTCGACCTCCACGCCGATGTACGCGGCCTGCTCGGGGCGCAGCTTGGTGAGCTTCACGCCGAGCGCGTCCAGGTGGAGGCGGGCGACCTTCTCGTCGAGGTGCTTGGGCAGCGTGTAGACGCCGGTCGGGTACTCGTCGGGCTTGGTGAACAGCTCGATCTGGGCCAGGGTCTGGTCCGCGAAGGAGTTGGACATCACGAACGACGGGTGACCGGTGGCGTTGCCCAGGTTCAGCAGCCGGCCCTCGGACAGCACGATGATCACCTTGCCGTCGGGGAACTTCCAGGTGTGGACCTGCGGCTTGACCTCGTCCTTGACGATGCCGGGGACCTTGGCGAGACCGGCCATGTCGATCTCGTTGTCGAAGTGGCCGATGTTGCCGACGATGGCCTGGTGCTTCATCTTGGCCATGTCCGAGGCCATGATGATGTCCTTGTTGCCGGTCGTGGTGATGAAGATGTCGGCCTTGTCGACGACCTCGTCGAGGGTCGTGACCTGGTAGCCGTCCATCGCCGCCTGCAGGGCGCAGATCGGGTCGATCTCGGTGACGATCACGCGGGCGCCCTGGCCGCGCAGGGACTCCGCGCAGCCCTTGCCGACGTCGCCGTAGCCGCAGACGACGGCGGTCTTGCCGCCGATCAGGACGTCGGTGGCGCGGTTGATGCCGTCGACCAGGGAGTGGCGGCAGCCGTACTTGTTGTCGAACTTCGACTTGGTGACGGCGTCGTTGACGTTGATCGCCGGGAAGAGGAGGACGCCGTCGCGCTGCATCTCGTACAGGCGGTGGACGCCGGTGGTGGTCTCCTCGGTGACGCCGCGGATCTCGGAGGCCAGCTGGGTCCACTTCTGGGGGTTCTCGCCCAGGGTGCGGTGCAGCAGCTGGAGGATGACGCGGTGCTCGTCGGACTCGGCGGTCTCCAGGCCGGGGACCTTACCGTCCTTCTCGTACTCGACGCCCTTGTGGACGAGGAGGGTGGCGTCACCGCCGTCGTCCAGGATCATGTTCGGGCCGCCGGTGGGGCTGTCCGGCCAGGTCAGCGCCTGCTCGGTGCACCACCAGTACTCATCCAGGGTCTCGCCCTTCCAGGCGAAGACCGGGACGCCCTGCGGGTTGTCGGGCGTGCCGTTCGGGCCGACGGCGATGGCGGCGGCCGCGTGGTCCTGGGTGGAGAAGATGTTGCAGGACGCCCAGCGGACCTGCGCGCCCAGGGCGACGAGGGTCTCGATGAGCACGGC
This sequence comes from Streptomyces sp. NPDC001450, assembly GCF_053597295.1. Lineage (NCBI taxonomy): Bacteria > Bacillati > Actinomycetota > Actinomycetes > Kitasatosporales > Streptomycetaceae > Streptomyces > Streptomyces sp. NPDC001450. Next base: position 74,655 of record NZ_JBSFHY010000048.1, on the reverse strand, counting down.
GGTCTGCACGGTCATGTGCAGGGAGCCGGTGACACGGGCGCCGGCGAGGGGCTGCGCCTCGGCGTACTCCTTGCGGATCGCCATGAGGCCCGGCATCTCGTGCTCGGCGAGGGTGATCTCCTTGCGGCCGAACTCGGCCAGGGAGAGGTCGGCGACCTTGAAGTCCTGTCGGTTGTCGACAGTCGTCATTGCGAGCTGCTCCTCGGGGTTGGGTCGAGGTGGTTACGGCTGGTCTGCGCGGCGGCGGACACAGGGGTGCCCGAGAACAGGCACAGGCATGCCCACGTACGCGCAGCGCAGTCCGTCGGAGGCCCTCTCTCCCTCGGTCGGTCCGCGTTGGGACCGCCCGACCGCCATCAGCAGCGACGTCTGGCTCCGTCCCAAGCTACACCGGAGGGCCGGGCCGCCCCCAGTCCGCATGCGAACAGTTCAGGTCGTTCCGGAGACGTGACCGGGGGCCGGCGCGGGGTTTCGCGGCGGGTGGGCAGGCGACGGGAAAGCGTGGGCGGGAGGCCGCAGCCCGGTACGAAAGGGGACTTTCGCATCTTTGCGTCGGCGGTGGGGTGCTCGTTCCCCCGGATCCGCACCGGTTTCTCTCCTGACCGCGCAAGAGTTACCGCACGGCGAGTTCACCGCGAGCGTGGCGAAGGACACCGGCGGTGCCGTCGGCGCCCCGGCCCGTGGAGCCGACTCGGGGGTGGGCTCCTCAGTGACCGACCGGGTGCGGGGTCGGGCCGCCCGGGGTCGCCTCCGGGTCCGGGCCCTTGGCGGCTTCGGCCTCACTGTAGATGTCCGGCTCCAGGTAGATGACCCGGGCGATGGGGACGGCGGCGCGGATGCGGGCCTCGGCCGCGTCGATGGCGTTCGCGATCTCGGCGGCCGTGTCGTCGTGCTGGACGGCGATCTTGGCGGCGATCAGCAGTTCCTCGGGGCCGAGGTGGAGCGTGCGCATGTGGATGACGCCGGTGACGGTGTCGCCGTCGACGATCGCGGCCTCGATCTTCTTGACCTCCTCGATGCCCGCGGCCTCGCCGAGCAGCAGCGACTTGGTCTCGGCGGCCAGGACGAGGGCGATCAGGACGAGCAGGACGCCGATGCAGACCGTGCCGATGCCGTCCCAGACGCCGTTGCCGGTGAGCAGGGCGAGACCGACGCCGAAGAAGGCGAGGACCAGGCCGATGAGCGCGCCGAAGTCCTCCAGCAGGACGACGGGCAGTTCCGGCGCCTTGGCGTGGCGGATGAACTGCGACCAGGACAGCTTGCCCCGCAGCTCGTTCGACTCCTTGATGGCCGTGCGGAAGGAGAAGCCCTCGGCGATGATCGCGAAGACGAGGACGCCCATCGGCCAGTACCAGTGCTCGACCTCGTGCGGGTGGACGATCTTCTCGTAGCCCTCGTAGATGGCGAACATGCCGCCGACGGAGAACAGGACGATCGAGACGAGGAAGGCGTAGATGTACCGCTCGCGGCCGTAGCCGAAGGGGTGCTGCGGGGTCGCCTCGCGCTGGGCCTTCTTGCCGCCGATCAGGAGCAGGAACTGGTTCCCCGAGTCGGCGAGCGAGTGGACGCCCTCGGCGAGCATCGACGAGGAGCCACTGAACGCGAACGCCACGAACTTCGATGCCGCGATCGCGAGGTTGGCGCCGAGTGCCGCCACGATCGCTTTGGTACCGCCTGACGCGCTCATGTGTCCGCGTTGTCCCTTCGCCCTCGTCCGTCCACGCCGTCCGGGCGTGTGCCCGGCTTTGCCCGTGCTTTGCCGGTGGGCCATTCTTGCAGCCCGGCCGGGCGGCGGTGCCTCAGGTGTCCACAGCCCCGGTCATACGATCACAGTGGCGCGGAAGACCGTGCCGGCGCCGGACACCTCGGCCTTCTCGCCGGCGGGGACGAAGACCGACTGGCCGGGGGCGAGTCCGTGTTCGCCCGCCCGGACGGAACCGGCCGTGCAGAGCAGGATCTGCGGGGTGCGCAGGGTGAGGTCGTGGGTGGTGCCGCCCTCGGGGAGCACGTACCGGGAGAGCCGGAACTCGTCGATCGGCGTCTCGTAGACCTCCTCGCCGTCCGGGGAGGCCTCGGGGCGCAGCACGCCCGGGTCGCCGGCCTCGAAGCGGACGACGCGAAGGAGTTCGGGGACGTCGACGTGCTTGGGGGTCAGGCCGCAGCGCAGGACGTTGTCGGAGTTGGCCATGATCTCGACGCCGAGGCCGTTGAGGTAGGCGTGCGGGATGCCGGCGCCGAGGAACAGGGCCTCGCCGGGCTGCAGACGGACGTAGTTGAGCAGCATGGCCGCGATGACGCCGGGGTCGCCCGGGTAGTGGTGGGCGAGGTCGGCGTAGGGCGCGTAGTCGCCGCCGAGGCGGGTGCAGGCTGCGGTGGCCTCGGCGACCGTGTGGGCCATCTCCTTCGGGTCGGCGCTGAGGACGGCCGTGAGGACCTCGCGCAGGGCCGCGTCCTCGGGGTGGGCGTGCAGCAGGTCGACGTACGGCTTCAGGGAGTCGACGCCGAGTCCGTCGAGCAGGCCGGCCGCTTGGACCGGGTCTCGGAAGCCGCACAGGCCGTCGAACTCGGTGAGCGCGCAGATCAGTTCCGGCTTGTGGTTGGCGTCCTTGTAGTTGCGGTGCGGCGCGTCCACAGGGACGCCGCGCCGCTCCTCGTCGGCGTAGCCCTCCTTGGCCTGTGCCAGGTCGGGGTGCACCTGGAGGGAGAGGGGGGCACCGGCGGCGAGGATCTTGAGCAGGAAGGGCAGGTGGGGGCCGAACCTGGCGACCGCCTCCGCTCCGAGTTCCTTCTCCGGGTCCGCGTCGACGACCTCGACGAGCGTCCCGCGCGCGGTGCGTGAGGGAGCACCCGGGTGCGCTCCCATCCACATCTCCGCCTGTGGTTCGCCGGTCGGCTCCACGCCGAGCAGGTGTGGGATGGCGGTGGTGGAACCCCAGGCGTAGGGGCGGACGGTGTTGTCGAGGCGGTCCATGTGGTTTCTCTGTCTCCGTTACGTACGCTGCTCGGCCGGCGCCGTCGCCGGTCCCGCGCCGGTGGAAGCCGCGGGTCGGACGACCTGGAGCAAGATCAGGCCCCGGAAGCGAGCGCCAGGTAAACGGCGGCGAAATCCGTGATGGCGATCAGTTCCGCGAGGGTCTCGAGATCGCCGCCCTCCTCCGGTTCCAGCTCGCTGATCGGCGTGTCGTGGCTGAGGGCCAGGTCACGGGCGCCGGGAGCAGCGGTGAGGCCGCCGATCGGGCGGTCGCGGAGCAGCACCACGCGCGCGTGCAGCGCGGGCGTCTCCTCCACGCGGTCGCGGAAGAAGTCCTCGGGGTCGGCGCTGGCCGCGAGGGGACCGGCCAGCAGGGCGCTGTGCGCGGCGAGTGCCTCGGGGAGTTCGGCGACCAGGGCGGGGCGGCCGGCCAGTTCGGCGAGGGCGGCGGAGAAACGGCGGCCCGCGGGCCCGGCCGAGCTGCCCTCCGTCCATACGACGGGCAGCGCGTCGGCGAGCTCGGCGGCCAGGGTCTTGGCCGGGTTGCTGTAGGTCGCGATGGCCGGGCCGCAGCGTTCGGCGATGTGGTCCAGGCGGTCGGCGACCTTCTCCAGGGCGTCCGGCGGGGCGGTGAGCAGGCCGATGCGGTCGAGGAGGGCCAGCAGCGGGGTGAGCAGGGCCCAGAAGACACCCGGGGAGGACGCTGCGAGGGGTTCTTCCTGGTCGTACGGTGCCGTCGCCATCGGTACGAACAGGCCGTGCGCGCCGGCCATCGCCTCGGCGAGCGGGGTGCCGGCGGGGGCTACGGCGACGACCGAGCAGCCGCGGCGGTAGGCCTGCTCGGCGAGCATGGAGAGGCTGGGTTCGGTGCCGTCCGGGGTGGCGATCAGCACGAGGTCCACGGAGCCGGCCCAGCCCGGGAGCTCCCAGCGCAGGGCGCCTGCGGCCGGAGCGACGCCGGTCGGGGCCAATCGGGTGACGGGGCTGCCGGGGCCGGCGAGGCTGCTGATGAAGTCGGCCGTGTGGGTGGCGGCTGCTCCCGGGCCCGCGATCAGGACGGCGCGGGGCCGGCCGTCGGGCTTGAGGTCGCCGACGCCGGCCTCTGTGGCGTGCCGGGCCGCGGTGCGGACGCGGGCGCCGGCCTCCGCCGCGCCGCGGAGGAGGCCTCGGCGGTCGGCCTCGGCGAGGCCCTCCGGGGCGTCGAGCAGCGATTCGTCGAGCATGGGCGGCAGCCTCCGATCGCCGGGGATCCTGTGCGGGGGTCGAGCGCGAGGGTGGGCGCTTCGCGTTGCGGGGCGGTGGGCCTCTTACGCGGGGCGGCGGGCCTCGTCGACGAGCAGGACCGGGATGCCGTCGCGGACGGGGTACGCCAGGCCGCAGTCCTGGCCGGTGCAGATCAGCTCGGTGTCCTGCTCCTTGAGGGGGGCGTGGCAGGCCGGGCAGGCGAGGATCTCCAGGAGGCCGGCTTCGAGCGGCATGGGGTTTCCCTTCGGGGGGACGGCTTTGCTGATGTGCGGTCAGCGTACCGCTGGTGGGTGGGTTGAGCTGGGCTTGCATGGCACCCAGGGGGCTCTGCCCCCTGGGTGCCGGATTTTTGCCCACCCGCCCACTCGTCTCGGTCGGCCGAGAAGCGAGGTCCCGGCGTCTCGGCTCGGGTGGGCTGAAGGGGCGGGTCTCGTGGGTCAGGCCCTGATGATCGCCAGTGCCTCGTCGCGGATCTTGGTCATCGTTGCCTCCTCCTTGGCCTCCGCATTCAGGCGGAGGAGGGGTTCCGTGTTGGACGGTCGGACGTTGAACCACCAGTCGGCGGCGGAGACCGTGAGGCCGTCGAGGTCGTCGAGGGTGATGCCGGGGCGGCCCTCGTAGGCGGCGCGGATCGCGGCGAGGCGGGCCGCCTGGTCGGCGACCGTGGAGTTGATCTCGCCGGAGCCCGCGTAGCGGTCGTACTGGGCGACGAGGGCGGACAGGGGGCCGTCCTGGCCGCCGAGGGCCGCGAGGACGTGCAGGGCGGCCAGCATGCCCGTGTCGGCGTTCCAGAAGTCCTTGAAGTAGTAGTGGGCGGAGTGCTCGCCGCCGAAGATCGCGCCGGAGTGGGCCATCTCGGCCTTGATGAAGGAGTGGCCGACGCGGGTGCGGACCGGGGTGCCGCCGTTCTCCTTCACCACCTCCGGGACCGTGCGGGAGGTGATCAGGTTGTGGATGACCGTGCCCTTGCCGCCGTTGCGGGCCAACTCGCGGGCGGCGACCAGCGCGGTGATCGCCGACGGGGAGACCGGGTCGCCGTTCTCGTCCACGACGAAGCAGCGGTCGGCGTCGCCGTCGAAGGCGATGCCGAGGTCGGCGCCTTCCTCCGGGACCCGCTTCTGCAGGTCCACGATGTTGGCCGGGTCGAGCGGGTTGGCCTCGTGGTTCGGGAAGGTGCCGTCCAGTTCGAAGTACATCGGGACGAGGGTCAGGGGCAGGCCGGCGAAGACCGTGGGGACCGTGTGGCCGCCCATGCCGTTGCCGGCGTCGACCACGACCTTCAGGGGGCGGATGGAGGTCAGGTCGACGAGGGAGCGGAGGTGCGCCGCGTAATCCTCCAACGTCTCGCGCGTGGTGAGGGTTCCCGGCTCGGCGACCGCTTCGGGGGCGCCCGACTCCAGCCAGCGCTCGGCCAGTTCGCGGATCTGCGCGAGGCCCGTGTCCTGGCCGACGGGGGCGGCGCCCGCGCGGCACATCTTGATGCCGTTGTACTGCGCCGGGTTGTGGGAGGCCGTGAACATCGCGCCCGGGAGGTTCAGTGCGCCCGAGGCGTAGTACAGCTGGTCCGTGGAGCACAGGCCGATCTCGGTGACGTCCACGCCGCGGTCCGCCGCGCCGCGCGCGAAAGCGCGGGACAGTGCGGGGGACGAGGGGCGCATGTCGTGGCCGACGACGATCGCCGCCGCGCCTGTCACCTCGGCGAAGGCGGCGCCGAAGAGGCCGGCCAGCGACTCGTCCCACTGGTCCGGGACCACTCCGCGTACGTCGTACGCCTTCACGATCTGCGACAGATCAGCAGCCACGGCCAACCCTCCTGAAAGTCCTATGGGTGCCCACAAACTACCCGTCAGGGGTAAGGGGCGGGTGTGCGGACACCAAGTGGACCCTCAGGTGCCTCCGAGTCGTAACGCGGGGCGGGGGTGACGTGGAGTGGTGTCGGAGGGCCGAGTGCCTTTGGGCGGGGCTCAGTTGTCCGGGGAACGCAGGACGCGCAGGTGGCCGCGGCGGGCGACCTCCATGGGGTCCGCGGTACGCCCTCCGCCGCCCGCCCCGGCCGCGCGCTCCTGGGGGCGGGCAGCCTCGCGCACGGCGTTGGCGAGCGCTTCCAGGTCGTCGCCGCTGGGCCGCGCGGGAGCGGATCCGTCGAGGAGGCGGACGACCTCCCAGCCGCGGGGCGCGGTGAGGCGCTCGGAGTGCTCGGCGCACAGGTCGTAGCAGTGGGGTTCGGCGTAGGTGGCGAGCGGGCCGAGGACCGCGGTCGAGTCGGCGTAGACGTACGTCAGCGTCGCGACGGCGGGTCGGCCGCAGGCGGTTCGCGAACAGCGACGTACAGGGCTCACGACGTTGGACGGTACCGCACTCTTGAGCGGGCCGCGACGACTCTCCTCCAGGTCACTCCACCGTGTCGTGCTGTGAGACGCCCCACACGTCTCTCCGAACACGCCTTTCTGACCTGCATGGACGGGTCTGTGCGAGGCGACGCTCGGGACTCGGTCCGGTCATGATTCGGTACAAACAACGTCAATTGCCTTGAGTTCGGCGGTCTTGGAGGGTTACGGAAACGAGCCAGACCTTGGCCGGAATGGTCATCCTGCAACATGGGGATGTCACTGGCCGGTCGCCGTGCGGTCGGGGGCCGGTTGCCGCGTGGGCGCCGGGCGGGGGGAGCGTGCGGGGACTACGCTTCACCAGTGATGGACAACCGTGTACCGCCCCGTGCCGCCGGCCCCGGGCCCCGTCGACGTGATCGTCACGGGCGGGGCATGAGGGGGCCTGTCGCGCCGCCGCAGGTGCCGTTGGCGGCCAGCCGTGCCGAGGTGTTCGCGGACCTGGTGCAGGACTCCGTGGAGCGTCTTGAGCGGCGGTGGCCGCAGCTGGCCGACATCGACTTCCTGGTTCTCGAGGTGCCCCGGCTGGAGGGGCGGGGTGCTGAGAGGTGGAGCGACGAGGCTGTGCCGTTGGGCGGGATCATCCCTGCGCGGGACGGGCGGCGGGCTCGGGTCGTGGTGTACCGGCGGCCGGTGGAGATCCGGACCAAGGGGCGGGACGAGCGGGCTGCGCTGGTGCACGAGGTGGTTGTGGAGCAGGTGGCCGAGTTGTTGGGGCTGACTCCGGAGACTGTGGATCCTCGGTACGGGGAGGACTAGGGCGGGGTTGCAGCTACGGGCACACGACTGCCCGCAGCTGCGTCGCCCCCGGCTACTTCTGCAGTATCGACAAGTCCTCGTCCGTCTCCGGTACCGCCACCAGGCCTCGGTCGCTCGGGAGGGTTTGGATGGTGAAGCCGGGGATGCCGGACTCTGTGGCCGAGAGGGTGCGGGCGGCGTACAAGGGGGCGTCGGAGGTGGGTTCCACCGTGAGGGCGTACGTGCCCTTCAGACCCGAGGGGGCAGGGGCCGAAATGTCCTGGGTGGTACCGGACTTGATCGTGTAGGTCTTCGTCACCGGGGTGCCGCCCTCGCTGCCCGCCGAGGCGGTGACCTTGACCGTGACCGTCGCGCTGGGGGCGGTCAGGGAGAGGGTCGAGGACTTGCCGCTGTTGTCGGCCGACGTCGCGCGCGTGCCGACCGGGGCCGTGGCGGGGATGAACGCCGTCTCCTGCTTGGCTCCCTTGCCGCGGATCACGCGCAGGGCCGCCACGACCGGGACCGACTGGTCCGTGGGCGTCAGGACCAGGGAGCCCGCCTCGCCGCGGGTGACGTCGCCGAGGTCGGCCGCGGTGGTCATGCCGGACTTGACGTGCAGGGTCTCGTTCCCGGCCGGGGTGATCAGGCCGTCGGGCGAGGCCAGGCGGACCTTCAGGTCCGCGTCGGCGTCGCCGGGCGTGAAGGCGATCAGGCGGACGTCGGTGGCGTCCTTCGGGATGCCGGGCAGGACCAGGCTGCCGGCCGGGTCGGCGGCCGCGGCCAGCCAGTCGCCGCCCACCTTGTCGTCAAGGGCCTGCACCGCCGCGCCGACCCGCCCGCCGCGCACGTTGACGTGCACGGTCAGGTCGGTCTGCTGCTCGTCGGTGAGGGTGGACAGGAGGATCGGCTTGCTCGAGTGCGGGGGGATCGTGAAGCCGTCCGGCACCGTGGACTTGATCGCACCGTCCTTGCCGTACAACTCGATGTCGACGACCGCGGCGGAGTCGTCCGGGTTGGTGAGGTGCACGTAGTCGGTGCGGTCGGTGGACGTGCTGGCGCCCGGGAACCAGAACTCGGTGTCCGGGGCGGTGCAGTTGAGGCCCTGGAGGCCGCGGCCGGTGCCCGCGGCGATCTCGGTGGTCTCCTGGACGGTCCAGCCCGGCGCGAACTTCCCGTCGGCGGTGCCGACCAGCGCGGGCGCGTCTGCGCCTGAGGTGGCACCGGTGACCGGTGTGCCGGGTTCCTTCGGGGTGAGGACCGGCTTGTCGGCCTTCTTCTTGGTGTCCTTGCCGGTCTTGGTGCCGCTCGTGCCGTCCGCCGACTGCTCGGCGGCCGCCTGGAGTTCGGCTTTGCCGCCGCCCGCCGCGCCCTTGGTGACGGGCGTGAACGACGTGTAGGACGTGTCGGCGATGTCGGAGATGCTGGGCGCGGGGCACAGCAGGCCGGCGCGCTCCACGGGCAGCTCGGCGGCCGCCTTGGCGGTGCCCGCGCCGGACGCGGACGGTGTGTCGAGCGCGGCGAAGGCGGTGACGGCGGCCAGTGCGGTCGTGCCGGCGATCAGGGACAGGGTCGTGCGGTTCACTGCTGGCTCCCGTCGGGGCGCTCACTGCCGGTGCCGTAGGGGTGCTGGGCCTGGCCGTAGCCCTCCTGGTACGCCGTCGGGTCGTACGGCATCTGCCCGTCGGTACCGCCGTAGGCGTAGGGGTCGTACTGGCCGTTCTGGTAGGGGTCGGGCTGGTACGTCTGCTGGTCGTAGCCGCCGGCCGGGTACTGGCCCGCCCCCTGGTACTGGTCGGTGCCGTAGCCGGCGTACTCGGCGCCCTGGTAGGACGCGGCGTCCCAGTCGGCGTACTGCTGCTGATGCGGGACGGCGGCCGGGACCTCCTCCGGCGCGGGCGGCACAGCGGGCTGTTCCTGGTCGGCCGCCTCCTCGGCCTGGGCGCGCAGACGGCGGGCGCGGCGGCCCTCGCCCGCGGTGGCCTGGGCGGGCAGCGGCTGCTCCTCGGGGAGGTCGTCGTCGATGTCGCGGCGGCGGCCGGGCAGGGCGAGGACGACGAGGACGACGGCGAGCGCGCCCTGGGTCCACAGCCAGGCGGTGTGGGTGACCGGGGCGTCGTAGGTGACGTCCAGCCTGCCGCCGGTGGAGGGCAGCTGGAAGCCCTGGGCCCAGCCGTCGACCGTGGTGCGGGTGAGCGGCCTGCCGTCCAGGGTGGCCGTCCAGCCGTCGGAGGCGGCGTCGGCCAGGCGCAGGACGCGGCTGCCCGAGCCCGAGGCCGAGGGGACGGTGGTGTGGATCTCCACCGGTCCGGCGGCGACGGACCGGGCGGTGCCGGAGCCGCCCGCGGGCACGATGGTGGCGCGGGAGACCTGCTGGTCGACCCGCCACAGGGCGCTGCCGTTCTGCTGGCTGAGCCTGCTCAGGCCGTGCGTGGCGTCCAGGACGCGGGTGATCTCGCGGGGTGCGCCCTTGTGGACGAGGACGTAGCGGACCGTGAAGCCGCCGAGCTGGCCGGCCTGGTCGGCGCCGGAGCCGGCGACGAGGTTGGCGACGACCTTGTCGAGCTTGGCGTTCTCACCGTCGGCGGCAGTGAGTTCGGCGTCTCCCAGGCGGGCGCCGGAGCCGCGGACGAGGGTGTAGCGCACGCGCGCGGTGGAGTCGCTGTCGAGGATCAGGGTGCGGGCCTGGTCGGCGTTGGTGGCGTCCTCGGCGACGAACGCGGGGACCTGCACCGGGTCGCGGCGCTCCAGCGGGCCGTCGGCGCCGCGGATCATCCAGCCGGCGGCGACGAGCAGCGGGCCCGCGGCCGAGGCGAAGGCGATGAGGGCGGCGACCGGCTGGCGCCAGCCGAAGCTCTGCTCGGCCACGCGCGCGCGTGCCCCGTCGGCGCCGAGCGCGGCGGCGGCGAGCAGGGCGATGCCGTAGACGAGGGTGGCGGGTCCGGCCCAGGTGGAGTGGTTGGACAGGACGGCGAAGACGAGGCCGATCAGGGCGACCGCCCAGGCGGTCCGGATGCCCAACTGACGTTCGGAGCGCAGGAGTGCGGCCAGGGCGGCGAGGACGATGCCGATGAGCATCAGGCCGTGGACGGTGCCGGGGCCGCCCGGGCTCGCGCCGAGCAGGTCGAGCGCGGAGGCGGACGAGGAGCCGTACTCCAGGCCCGCCTCCTTGAAGAAGCCGGTCGGGAGCAGGGTGAGCGACCAGGGGGCGAGGACCAGCAGCGGGGTGCCGAGCTGGGCCAGGAAGCGCAGGCCGTGGGCGACGAGGTCGCCGCGGCGCAGGACCAGCACGCCGAGGCCGAGGATCAGGGCGATGGGCCAGACGATCGGCGTGAACGCGGTGGTGACGGTCAGCAGCAACGCGTACGCCCAGGTGGCGCGCCAACTTCCGCGCGCTCCGGAGGCATTGGCCAGACCACTCGCGGCGACGCCCGCGCGTGCGATGAGCGGCAGCAGCACGGCGAGGACGGCGGTGCCGATGCGGCCCCCTGCCAGGGCGCCGGTGGCGGCGGGCAGGAAGGCGTAGGCGATGGCCGCCCAGGCGCGCAGCAGGCGGGAGGTGACGAGGGGCCGGGAGGCGAAGTAGGCGGTGAAGCCGGCCAGCGGCACCGAGCAGACCAGCAGGACGGTGACCGCGAGCCCGGTGGACCCGAACAGGATCGACGCGAGCGTCGCCACGACGGCCAGGTAGGGCGGTGCGGACGGGGTGCCGCCGGCGCCGACCGGGTGCCAGGTGTCCGCGAAGCGGGACCAGAGGTCGCCGGCGTCGGCCGGGGCGGGCAGCAGGGCGCCGCCCGCGAGCGCGCCGCCGCCGAGCAGGGCGCGGCAGGCGGCGAGGGAGACCAGGAGCAGGGCCAGGAAGAGCACCGGGCCGGGCTTGCGGGCGATCCGCTTGAGCCGGGCGAACTGCTCGATCTCCAGGAAGTCGGCGTCGTCGCCGCCGGGACCCGACTCCACGGCGCCGCCGTGCCGGCCGGCCGGGGAGGTGTCGCTGTCGGAGCCGCCGGAGAAGTTGCCGGCGATCTGTTCCACGGTGGCGCGGACGGTGGCGCCGGGCGGCGGGAAGAGCCGGCGCAGTTCGCCCTTGTCGATCTGGGAGGGTCCGCGGCGGCGCCGTCCGGCGAGGATCCGCTCGGGTCGCAGCAGGGTGCCGAGCAGGCCGCGGATCTCGTCGACGGCCTGTCCGGGGACCTTGCCGACGAGATAGGCGACGGTCCGCAGGAGGGTGCCGAGGACGAGCCGCAGCAGCACCCAGGGCAGCGCGGCGGCACGGGTGTTGACGAGGAGGGTGTAGGCGGCGCCGGCCTTGTCGACCTTGTGCGGGGAGGCGGCGGTGCGGCCCATGCAGTCGACGGTACGGCGCTCGCGGGAGGCCGCCTCGGCGTGCCGTACGACCGCCTCGGGGGCGACCAGGACCCGGTGTCCGGCCCGGTGGGCGCGCCAGCACAGGTCGACGTCGTCGCGCATCAGGGGCAGCCGGCGGTCGAATCCGCCGAGCTGTTCGAAGACGTCGCGGCGGATGAGCATGCCGGCGGTGGAGACGGAGAGCACGGTGCGGACGTGGTCGTGCTGGCCCTGGTCCTGTTCGCGGCGGTCCAGACCGGTCCAGCGGCGGCCGGAGTTGGCGATGGAGACGCCGACCTCCAGCAGTTGCCTGCGGTCGTACCAGCCGCGCAGCTTGGGGCCGACGACCGCCACGTCGTCCCGGCCCAGTTCGATTTCGTTCTCGACGACGCGGAGCAGCTGGGCGAGGGCGTCGGGTTCGGGTGCGCAGTCGTCGTGCAGCAGCCACAGCCACTGGACGGGCTCACCGTGCGGCAGTTCGGGCATGTCGTAGGCGTCGTCGCGCCACGAGCGGGTGACCGGGTCCCAGCCGCTGGGGCGCTTGAGGTACGGCAGCTCGTCCGGGGTGAGGACCGGGGCGGTGCGGCACGCCTCCTCGACGGCCTGGCCGAAGCCGGTGCGCCGGGCGAGGTGCAGCACGCGGTTGTCGCCGAGGACCTCGGTGACCAGCTGGGCGGAGTCGTCCGCGCTGCCGGTGTCGGCCGCCACCGCGTACTGGACGGGGCGCTCCTGGCCGAGCAGCCCGGCGAGAGCGTCGGGCAGCCAGCGGGCGCCGTCGTGGGAGACGAGGACCGCGGTCACCACATGACGCGGGAACTCAGGAGTGGCGGCCTGATCTTGGGCTGGCGTATGGCTGTGCACGGACATCGAGGTACGGGCCCCGGTTCGATGGACTGCGGTGGACGCCTGTGCCCACGGGGGGCAGCGGGGCGTCTCGGACGAGCGACCACACTATCGGCTGGGCATGACGACGGCCCGCCGCCTGTGGATAACCCACCGGCAACGGGCCGTTCGCGCAGTTTGTGTGTGTACGGGCGTTCAGACGGCGGCCTTCTTCAGGCGGCGGCGCTCACGCTCGGACAGGCCGCCCCAGATGCCGAAGCGCTCGTCGTTGGCGAGGGCGTACTCGAGGCATTCGGAGCGCACCTCGCAGGCGAGGCAGACCTTCTTCGCCTCTCTGGTGGAGCCGCCCTTCTCGGGGAAGAAGGACTCGGGGTCGGTCTGGGCGCACAGCGCGCGCTCCTGCCAGCCGAGTTCCTCGTCCGCGTCGTCGACCAGCAGTTGCTGCACCAGCTCGGTCATGTGCGCCCCTCGTCTGTCTTTCACGTCCCCGTATAGCCGTTACCGGTTTCGGCTGAACGACACGAGTGAAATTACAAGTGTGCTGATCCGGGCGAGTCAAGCCGAGATCTGCTATTGAGCCCGTTATTCACTCTGCGGAACCAAGGCCGTGCAGAAAGTGTTCAAATCGCCATATACCTTGACATGCAAGCGAGGCCCAGAGGGGCGGCGGACCCCGTACGGACCTCTGTACGAAGAAGGACGCCCCCGCGTTCGATCGCGTTCCGCGAGACTTGAGCGCTCGGTTGTGCGCCATGTGTCCTCGGGGCCGGGCGAACAAACCTTTCACCTGACAGATGAACCGGATGAGGTGAAACATGTCCCACATTCCGGGCGCCGAGTTGACAGTGCGAGTGTGAACCGCTGTCCTAGGGGGCATGCTCGCGAACTTGGCACTCACCTCGACCCGCACCGCCGGGTCCTTCGGTGCTGCCCAGATCCGCTGTAGCTGTTGTTGCTGTCCCAGCTGTTGAGCCCGACGCGCTCCGGCTGTCGCCGAGTCCTGTGACCCGGCCGTCTTCTCCTTTGCAGAACCCCCCGTTCAGGGCACCCGCTCTTCCGCTCTTCCGCCGAGGAATCACAGCATCCCGATGAACAGCGACAACGACCTCCAGATCGCCGGCGACATCCTCGAAGTCCCGCACCTGCTCCAGCCGCCGCGCGAGCACCCGGCCACCGTGGCCGAGTTCGTGGGCCTCGCCCGCGCCATCGCCGCCGACCGCTCCCGGTGGGCACACCTCGTCCGCTACGACGCCACCACCCGCTGGTACCACCGGCTGCGCACCGGCCCCGGCTACGAGGTGTGGCTGCTGTCCTGGGTGCCCGGACAGGGCAGCGGGCTGCACGACCACGGCCGCTCCTCCGGTGTCCTCACCGTGCTGGAGGGCACGCTGACCGAGCGGACCGAGCGCGCCACGCGCGCGCTGACGCCCGGCGCGCAGCGGGTGTTCGCGCCCGGGTACGTGCACGAGGTGGTGAACGACGCGCTGGAGCCGGCGGTGAGCCTGCACGTCTACTACCCGGGCCTGACCGAGATGCCGATGCACACGGCCCAGCACTGCGAGGCGCGCACCGAGCCGCGCCCGGTGAACGCCTGAGCGATCGACGCCTGGCAGATCACCGGCCGGCGGCCGACCGATGGCCGTCCGGCCGATGGACCGTCCGGCCGAATGACCGTCCGGCCGAATGACCGTCTGGCCGATCGACCACCTGACGCGTTGTCGTACCCGCCTGCCAGACTTGGCCCCATGCGCATTGTGGTTCTGGCAGGCGGCATCGGTGGTGCCCGGTTCCTGCGCGGTCTGAAGCGGGCCGCGCCGAACGCGGACATCACGGTGATCGGCAACACCGGTGACGACATCCACCTCTTCGGGCTCAAGGTCTGCCCGGACCTCGACACGGTGATGTACACGCTGGGTGGCGGCATCAACGAGGAGCAGGGCTGGGGGCGGAGCGACGAGACCTTCCACCTCAAGGCGGAACTGGCGGCCTACGGCGTCGGCCCGGACTGGTTCGGGCTCGGCGACCGGGATTTCGCCACGCACATCGTGCGGACGCAGATGCTGGGCGCCGGCTATCCGCTGAGCGCGGTCACCGAGGCGCTGTGCGACCGCTGGAAGCCGGGCGTGAGGCTGATTCCGATGACCGACGACCGCGTGGAGACGCACGTGGCGGTCGAGACGGACGGCGAGCGCAGGGCGATCCATTTCCAGGAGTACTGGGTACGGCTGCGCGCCTCGGTCCCGGCCGAGGCGGTCGTGCCGGTCGGCGCCGAGCAGGCCAAGCCCGCGCCCGGCGTCCTGGAGGCCATCGCCGAGGCGGACGTCATCCTCTTCCCGCCGTCCAACCCCGTCGTGTCCATCGGCACGATCCTCGCCGTGCCCGGCATCCGGGAGGCGATCGCGGACGCGGGCGTGCCGGTGGTGGGCCTCTCCCCCATCGTCGGTGACGCACCCGTGCGCGGGATGGCCGACAAGGTGCTCGCCGCGGTCGGCGTGGAGTCCACGGCGGCGGCGGTCGCCGAGCACTACGGCTCCGGGCTGCTGGACGGCTGGCTGGTCGACACCGTCGACGCCGGTGCGGTCGAGCGGGTCGAGGCGGACGGGATCCGCTGCAGGGCCGTACCGCTGCTGATGACCGACCTGGACGCGACCGCACAGATGGCGCGGGAGGCGCTGGCGCTGGCCGAGAAGGTGCGGGAAGCGTGAGCGAGGAGCGCGCGGAGTACCGGGTCTGGGCCCTGCCCGGCCTCCCCGAGGTGCAGCAGGGCGACGATCTCGCCAAGCTGATCGCCGCGACCGAGCCCGGTCTGGTCGACGGGGACGTGCTGCTCGTGACGTCCAAGATCGTGTCCAAGGCCGAGGGGCGGATCGTCGAGGCGGCCGACCGGGAGGCCGCGATCGACTCCGAGACCGTGCGGGTGGTGGCCCGGCGCGGCACGCTGCGCATCGTCGAGAACCGGCAGGGCCTGGTCATGGCCGCCGCCGGGGTCGACGCCTCCAACACCCCCGCCGGGACCGTGCTGTTGCTGCCCGAGGACCCGGACGCCTCCGCGCGCGCGATCCGCGACGGGCTGCGCGACACCCTCGGCGTCAACGTCGGGGTCGTCGTCACCGACACCTTCGGGCGGCCCTGGCGCTCGGGGCTCACGGACGTGGCGATCGGCGCCGCCGGGGTGCGCGTGCTGGACGATCTGCGCGGGGGCACGGACGCGTACGGCAATCCGCTCAGCGCGACCGTCGTCGCCACCGCGGACGAACTGGCCGCCGCTGGTGACCTGGTCAAGGGCAAGGCGGCGGGACGGCCGGTCGCCGTGGTGCGCGGACTGGCCCGGGCCGTGTCCGACGAGCACGGTGAGGGGGCGCGGGCGCTGGTGCGTACCGCGCAGGACGACATGTTCCGGCTCGGCACGTCCGAGGCCGTACGGGAGGCGGTGACCCAACGCCGTACCGTGCGGGCCTTCACCGACACCCCCGTGGACCCGGGCGCGGTCCGGCGTGCGGTGGCCGCGGCGGTGACCGCGCCCGCCCCGCACCACACCACACCCTGGCGGTTCGTGCTGCTGGAGTCGGAGGAGTCGCGGGTACGACTGCTCGACGCGATGCGCGACGCCTGGATCGCGGATCTGCGCCGGGACGGCAAGAGCGAGGAGTCCATCGCCAAGCGGGTCCGGCGCGGGGACGTGCTGCGGCACGCGCCGTATCTGGCCGTGCCCTGCCTCGTCATGGACGGCTCGCACACCTACGGGGATCCGCGGCGGGACGGCGCCGAACGGGAGATGTTCGTGGTCGCGGCCGGAGCGGGCGTGCAGAACTTCCTGGTGGCGCTGGCCGGGGAGCGGCTGGGGTCGGCGTGGGTGTCCTCGACGATGTTCTGCCGGGACGTGGTGCGCGAGGTGCTGGGGCTGCCGTCGGACTGGGACCCGATGGGGGCGGTGGCGATCGGGAATCCGGCGGAGGAGCCGAGGCCGCGGCCCGAGCGGGACGCGGGGGCGTTCATCGAGGTGCGGTGAGGTCCCGTACGACCGCCCGCTCTCACCTAGTCTCGTAGGACGACAGCCTCCGCGGCACCGGCACCCGGCACCCCCAGGACTCGTAGGACTCGGACTCGTAGGACTCATTCGTGGCAGGACGATTCGCTCCGCGGCCCACACTCCCCCACAGCCTCAAGGGCGTGGGAGGTGCCCCCATGCCCGTGCGCGGTGGGGAGGTCACCGTGCCCTCCGGGGTGCCTCGGCAGGGTGCGGGGGCCGCCGCGCGGGTGCGGAGCTGGGTGCCGGACGGGCCGCTCGATCTCGGGCTGGTGGTCGGGCCGCTGCGGCGCGGGCCGGCCGATCCGACGTTCCGGGCGACGCGGGACGGGTCCGTGTGGCGCGCCTGCCGGACGCCCGCCGGACCCGGGACGCTGCGGGTGTGCGTCCACGGTGGTGAGGTGCGCGCGGAGGCGTGGGGGCCGGGTGCCGAGTGGCTGCTGGAGCAACTGCCGGAGCTGCTCGGTGCCGCCGATGATCCGGACGCGTTCGTGCCGCGGCACCGGGTGGTGGCGCTGGCGCGGCATCGGCGGCCGGGGCTGCGGCTGACGCGGACCGGGCTGGTGCTGGAGTCGTTGATTCCGTCGGTGCTGGAGCAGAAGGTCACGACCGATGAGGCGTATCGGGCGTGGCGGTTGCTGGTGCGGAGGTTCGGGGAGCGGGCGCCTGGGCCTGCGGGGGTGAGCGAGCGGCCGATGTGGGTGATGCCGGCGCCGCGGACCTGGGCACTGATTCCCTCCTGGGAGTGGCATCGGGCCGGGGTCGACGACAAGCGGGCCTCCACGATTCTGCGGGCCGTGCGGGTTGCCGCGCGGCTGGAGCAGGGGGTGGGGATGTCGGCGGGTGAGGCTCAGGCGCGGTTGGAGGTTGTGCCGGGGATCGGGCCCTGGACGTCGGCGGAGGTCGTGCAGCGGAGTCATGGGGCGGCGGATGCGGTGACCGTCGGGGACCTGCATCTGCCGGGGATCGTGGGGTGGGCGCTGGCTGGGGATCGGGATGCCGACGATGCGGAGATGCTGCGCCTGCTCGAGCCGTACGCCGGGCAGCGGCATCGGGCGGCTCGCTTGATCCTGCTGAGCGGTCGGGCACCTGCGCGCAGGGCGCCGAAGATGCCCCGGGTGGACATCGGTCTGCTGTAAGGGCGTTTGCTTCGGTGCCCGGTGCGGCGGCCGGCCGGCCGGGGGTGGGTTTCACTCACCCGCGCCGGCGGGGTGCCTTTGCGCCCGCCCTCCCAGCTGTGCGGCCCGAAGGAACTGCGACTCCCCAGGGGCGCGGGGAACTGCGCGACCAGCCCCCGCCGGCCCGCAGGCGAGGGACGGTCCCAAGGGGGTCCGGGGGCGCAGCCCCCATGGGCAGGGCCCCCTGACCAGCCGCAGGGCTACTGGTCCGAGGAGAAGCGGAGCGCCCCCGCCGGGATGCGGGCGTCGCACCACACGCGCACTCCCTCGCGGAGTTCGTTGTCGGGGCCGACCACCGCGCCGTCGCCGATGACCGTGCCGGTGAGGATGGAGCGTTCGCCCACTCGGGCCCGGGTGCCGATGAGGGAGTCGGTGATGACGGCGCCGGGTTCGATGACGGCGCCGGGGAGGATCGTCGAGCCGAAGACCCGCGCGCCCTTCGCCACGAACGCGCCCTCGCCGACCACCGTGCCGCCGGTCAGCTTCGCGTCCGGGGCGACCGTGGCCGTGGGGAGGATCAGGCGGTCGCCGCAGCGGCCGGGGACGGCGGGGGACGGGGCCCGGCCGAGGACGAGGTCCGCCGAACCGCGGACGAAGGCGGCGGGGGTGCCGAGGTCGAGCCAGTACGTGGAGTCGACCATGCCCTGGAGGTGGGCCCCGGTGGAGAGGAGGTCCGGGAAGGTCTCGCGTTCCACCGATACGGGGCGGCCCGCCGGGATCGTGTCGATGACCGAGCGGCGGAAGACGTACGCCCCCGCGTTGATCTGGTCGGTGACGATCTCCTGCGGCGTCTGCGGCTTCTCCAGGAAGGCGAGGACGCGGCCGGTGTCGTCGGTGGGGACCAGGCCGTAGGCGCGCGGGTCCGTCACCTTGGTGAGGTGCAGGGAGACGTCCGCGCCCGTCGACTCGTGGGTGTGCACGAGCCGCCTGATGTCCAGACCCGTCAGGATGTCGCCGTTGAAGATCAGCACCGGGTCGTCGGGACCGGAGTGCAGACGCGAGGCCACGTTGCGGATGGCGCCGCCCGTGCCGAGGGGCTCCTCCTCGGTGACGTACTCGATGTGCAGCCCGAGGGAGGCGCCGTCGCCGAAGTAGGGCTCGAAGACCTCCGCGAGATAGCTCGTCGCGAGCACGATGTGCTCCACGCCCGCCGCTCTCGCCCGCGCCAGCTGGTGCGTGAGGAACGGCACCCCGGCCGCCGGGACCATGGGCTTCGGCGTGTGCACCGTGAGCGGACGCAGCCGGGTGCCTTTGCCGCCGACCAGGAGGATCGCTTCTGTCACCTGTCGTCTCTGCTTCCTGCCGGGACCGGCCGAACGACTCGTTTCGGCCGGCCAGTGTATGCAGACCGTGCGACGGTGCCCTCGTTGGCCGCGCGGTGACCCGCGAGATCGGCGTCCGGTTCCCCCCAACCGACCCCCTGCCGTCCGCGAGCTTCCCCCACCCGTCCCCCCGACGGCGGTGAACGCGCGCCCCGTGCCCTCAGCGCCCCTGATACCGCGCCGCGTTGGAACGGGCCGTGCCGAGCTCGGCGTAGAGCCGCTTGCCCGGGCACTCGGTGGCGAATCCGTCCCGATGGCCGGAGATCACGTCCAGTCGTACGTTCTTCCCCTTTGGGTAGAGATTGCCACCGCCCGACAACAGATATGTCTTTCCGCTGGGATCGGCACCGAAGAGCCCGGGCTTCCACGCGGTGAGTTCGGCGGCGGCCGTCACCGCGGCGGCGGACGGCCGGGCGGAGCTGGATGTGCCGATCACGGCGATGCCCATGCTGTTGGTGTCGAAGCCGAGGAGGTGGGCACCCCTGACCGACTTCGCCACGCCCCCGGCCCGGCCTTCGTAGATGCTTCCGCACTTGTCGACGAGGAAGTTGTAGCCGACGTCCCGCCGGCCCGTGCTCTTGACGTGGTAGCAGTGGATACTGCGGATGGCGGAGGGAGCCTGGGAGCAGGTGCAGTTGTTGCCCGAGGCGGTGTGACGCACGAAGGCCGCCTTGACCGCGTTCGTGTATGCGCGGGTCCGCCCCGGCGTACTCTTGCGCGGGTGAATGCCACCGATCGCACCCCTGCCGACCTGCTGCGTTCCGCGCTCGCCGCGGATCCCGGCCGCCCCCTGGTGACCTTCTACGACGACGCCACGGGCGAACGCGTCGAACTGTCCGTCGCCACCTTCGCCAACTGGGTGGCCAAGACCGCGAATCTCCTTCAGGGCGACCTGTCCGCCGGACCCGGCGACCGGGTCGCGCTGCTGCTGCCCGCGCACTGGCAGACGGCCGTGTGGCTGCTCGCCTGCGCGTCGGTGGGGGCGGTGGCGGACGTGGGCGGGGACCCGGCCGCCGCCGACGTCGTCGTCAGCGGGCCGGACTCCCTGGAGGCGGCGCGGGCGTGCCGCGGGGAGCGGGTCGCTCTCGCGCTGCGGCCGCTGGGCGGACGGTTCCCGCAGGTGCCGGAGGGCTTCGCCGACTACGCCGTGGAGGTGCCGAGCCAGGGGGACCGGTTCGTGCCGTTCGCGCCTGCGGATCCCGAGGAGGCGGCGCTGATCGTCGCGGGGGCCGAGTTCAGTGGGGGCGAGGTCGTCGAGCGGGCCCTGGCGGATGCGCCTTCGCTGGATCTGACGGGGCCTGGGTCTCGGTTGCTGTCGGGGTTGTCGTACGACACGTGGGAGGGGTTGAGCGCGGGGTTGTACGCGCCGTTGGCCGTCGGGGGGTCCGTGGTGCTGTGCAGGAATCTTGATCGGCTGGATGAGGAGGGTCTCGCCAAGCGGGTCGAGAGTGAGAGGGTGACTGCTTTGCGCCGCTGAGAAGGGGTGGAGCGGTCCTCTGGCGGGTGGGGGTCGTGGGGGTTGCTCGCGCCCACGCGGCGGAGCCGCACATCGGCACGGCCCCGCGCCCCTGAGGTTGGCTGCCGTCCCCCGTATGGAGTAGTACAGGGCGCCTTCGCCTTCCCGCACCTCCATCGTCGTAAGAGCAGGACGTGACGCTCGTACGCCGTGAGGGGGCCCGCACCGTGAACGACAGCGTTCGTCGGGGGCTCGGGGCCTCGGCCGCCGGGGAGGGGCTCCTGCGGCGGCGTCGGCGGCGGTGGGTCAGGGGGGCGGCGCTGGCGATGGGTGTGGTCGTCGTGGCGGCGGCCGGGGCGGGCTGGGCCGTCTACGCCAAGCTCAGTGCCAACATCACCCCGGATGACGCGGCCGCCGCGGAACTCGCCCGGTACGAGCGGGAGCGGCCCACCGCGCTGGTGCGGGGCGCGCAGAACATCCTGCTGATCGGGTCGGACACCCGGGCCGGGGACGGGAACGGGCAGTACGGGCGGGACCTGGGCAGTGAGCGGTCCGACACCACGATCCTGCTGCACCTGCCCGCCGACCGGCGCAGCGCCACCGCCGTCTCGCTGCCCCGGGACCTGATGGTGGACATCCCCGGCTGCCGTCGGGCGGACGGCAGCCGCAGCGAGCCGGTGTTCGCGATGTTCAACCACGCCTTCCAGGTGGGCGGTTCGGCCTGCACCATCCGTACCGTCGAGAAGCTGACGGACATCCGGATCGACCATCACATGGTGGTCGACTTCAGCGGGTTCAAGGAGATGGTCGACGCCGTCGACGGGGTCCAGGTGTGCCTGAAGGAGCCCATCGACGACAAGGCGGCCAAGCTGAAGCTGCCCGCGGGCCGAATAACCCTCGACGGGGAGCAGGCGCTCGGGTACGTGCGGGCCCGCAAGTCGATCGGCGACGGCAGCGACACCGAGCGGATGGAGCGGCAGCAGCGGTTCCTCGGCGCGCTCGTCAACAAGGTGCAGAGCAACGATGTCCTGCTGAACCCCGTGAAGCTGTATCCGGTGCTGGACGCGGCCACTTCCTCGCTCACCACGGACCCGGAACTGGCAAGTCTGCGCGGTTTGTACCAGTTGGTGCGCGGGCTGCGGAACATCCCCACGGAACATGTGCAGTTCCTGACGGTGCCGCGCGAGTCGTACGTCTACGACGCCAATCGCGATCAACTCGTGGAGCCGGAGGCCGAGAAGCTGTTCGCGCGGCTGCGGGCGGACCAGCCGGTGGCGGTGGCGCGGGAGGATTCTCAGGAAGTTCTCAGGGAGAGCCCCGGGGAGGATCCCGGGAGCGACCCCTCCGCCGCCCCGACGTTCCGCGGGAACACCGCCGCCGAGCACATCTGCGAGTAGGGCGCGCACCAAGACGACGAACTTCAGTTCAGAAATATGAGGGGGATTGCCCAGTTGTAGGAACGTGGAATTTGTCACCGGCGTCGCTTGACGCTGAACTGGGCGGATAGTGTGAGCGATCCGGTGCACCAGGCCGCGAGGTCAGTCCTGGGGTCGTGCACTGATTCACCGAGACCCGAGCGCCTTTGAGGGGGAAGGCGCCGCGTGGCCCCGACGGAGGATTCGGACAACCGTGGACGCGCAAGGCCGTGGGCGGGCGGACAACATCGACCCCGCAGACCAGTGGGTACTCAATCCGAACACCGGCGAATACGAACTGCGACTGAGCCCTTCCGCACCGCAGTCGTCGGTCCCCGGTCCGCGGAGACCGAACTCCCGTGACTCCGGCGGTGCCGGGCGCGGCCGCGGCGACGCGGCGGGGGGTCGGACGCGCGAGATGCGGGAGGTGCCCGGCGCGGAGGTGCCGGGCCCGCGGTCGGGCCGGCGTCGGGGTGCCGAGCCCGAGCCGCCGCCGACGCGGCGCGGCCGACGGCCGGTGAAGAAGAAGTCGAAGGCCAAGAAGGTACTGGCGTGGACGGCCGGCGGCACGGCGTTCGTCCTGGTCGCCGTCGGCACGGCCGGCTACCTCTACCTCAAGCACCTCGAGGGCAACGTCACCACCACGGACGTCGGCGACGCGGCCAAGGACGGCTTCAGCAAGGACGGCGCCTTCAACATCCTGATCATCGGCACCGACAAGCGCACCGGTAAGGGCAACGAGGGCTACGGCGACAAGAACAGCGTCGGGCACGCGGACACCAACATCCTGCTGCACGTCGCCAAGGACCGGACGAACGCGACCGCGCTGAGCATTCCGCGCGACCTGATCGTGGACGTGCCGGACTGCGAGACCACGCAGGCCGACGACACCAAGAAGATCATTCCGGGCACCGACGGCGTCCGCTTCAACACCAGCCTGGGCCAGGAGGGCCGGGACCCGGGCTGCACGATGCGCACGGTGAAGGCGGTCACCGGCATCGAGCCCGACCACTTCATGATGGTCGACTTCAACGCGGTGAAGACCCTGACGACGGCGGTCGGCGGCGTCGACGTGTGCCTCAAGCACGCGGTGAAGGACAAGCAGTCGCATCTGGACCTGCCCGCCGGCCCGTCCAAGATCGCGGGCGAGCAGGCACTGGCGTTCGTCCGCACCCGGCACAGCTGGGGCAACCAGGGCGACCTCGACCGCATCAAGGTGCAGCAGCAGTTCATGGCCTCACTGATGCGCAAGATGTCCTCCAGCGACACCCTCACCAGCCCGACCAAGATCGTGAAGCTGGCGGAGGCGGCCACCAAGGCGCTGACCGTCGACAAGGGCATCGGCAAGGTGAGCACGCTCAAGGACGTGGCGCTGGAGCTGAAGAAGGTGCCGCCGAAGAACATCTCGTTCATGACGGTGCCGGTGGTCGACAACCCGGCCGAGAAGGTCCACGCGACGGTCGTCGTCGACAAGACGAGGGCGCCCGAGGTCTTCGACGCCATCAGGAACGACGTCTCCTTCACCGAGGTGAAGAAGAAGCGGAAGGCGGCCAAGGACGCGGCGGCCGCCCGCCTCAAGGGCAGCAAGTCCCAGCCCTCCGAGGTGCGGGTGCGGGTCCTCAACGGCGGCGCCGAGTCCGGCAGCGCGCAGGAGACCCTGCAGTGGCTGCAGACCCAGGAGGGTGTGCTCAAGTCGGAGAACGCGGGCAACGCGCCCGCGGCACTGAGCAGGACCACGCTCGAGTACGCGCCCGACCAGGCGCCCCAGGCGCGTGAACTGGCCGCTCTGATGGGGCTGCCCGGAACCGCGCTGAAGCCGGGCAAGAGCGTGACCAACTCCCAGGGGCTGCCCGCGATGACCCTCACCCTGGGCAAGGACTTCAAGGGTGCGGGCGTCTCCCTCACCCCTCCGACGAAGGCTCCGTCGGTGGACAAGTCCACGGCGGACAAGGTTCAGTGCGCCTCGTAGGTAACCCAACGGGTCCGTCGTGCGTCTAACTCGGCGCGGGACGGACCCGTTTCATGGCGCAGGGTGGGGAGGGCAGGGAGTTGTCGCAGAGCGATGTGCGCGGGGAGCCTCCTGCGGTCGAGGACACGATGGCGCTCACGCCGCAGGCCGCAAAGGCTCCCGAGGGGTCCGGACGGCATGGCGGCGGGCGTCGCGGCGGCGGTCCGAAGACCGAGCGGCGGGGGCCCCGGCGGCGCGTGTTGCGCTGGTCGGCGACGGTGCTGGCGGTGGTGATACTTGGCACGGCCGGCGCCGGATACCTGTACTACCAGCACCTGAACGGCAACATCCAGAAGGGCCGCCGCAGCAACGGCGACGACTCCAAGGCGCAGCGGACCCGGCCGAACGCGGCCGGCCAGACCCCGCTGAACATCCTGCTGATCGGCTCCGACAGCCGTAACTCCGACGAGAACGTGAAGCTCGGCGGCGCCAAGTACGACCGCGGCAGCCCACCGCTCGCCGACGTGCAGATGCTCATCCACCTCTCCGCGGACCGCAAGAGCGCCGCCATGGTGAGCATTCCCCGGGACACCCGGGTCGACATCCCCAAGTGCACGGATCCCGACAACGGCAAGGTCTACCCGGCGACGAACGCCATCATCAACACCACCCTGGCCCGGGGCGGGGCCGGCTGCACGCTGGCCACCTGGGAGAACCTCACCGGCGTCTACATCGATCACTGGATGACGATCGACTTCGCGGGCGTGGTGAAGATGGCGGACGCCATCGGCGGCGTCGAGGTGTGCGTGCGGCAGAACGTGTGGGACCACTCGACGCCCGCCCAACGCGGCGGCTCCGGGCTGAAGATGAAGGCCGGCCGGAAGAAGGTCCAGGGCGTGCAGGCCCTGCAGTGGCTGCGCACGCGGCACGCCTGGGGCAGTGACGTGATGCGGGCCCGCGCCCAGCACATGTACCTGAACTCGATGATCCGCACGCTGAAGCAGCAGAACGTGTTCACCGACACCGGCCGGCTGATGGACCTGGCCGAGGCGGCCACCAAGTCCCTGAAGGTGTCCGAGGAGATCGGCACCGTCAAGAAGCTCTACGACCTGGGCACGGAGCTGAAGTCGGTGCCGGCGGACCGCATCACGTCCGTGACGATGCCCAACGTCCAGGACGCGCAGAACAGCGAGCACGTCGTACCGGAGAAGGCCGGCGCCGACAAGCTGTGGCAGATGCTCCGCGACGACGTGCCCTTCGACAAGAACGGCAAGCCGTCGGGGGCGAAGAAGGCGGCGAGCAAGTCCCGGCCGACGAAGACCCCTTCGGTCGACGCGGCCCGGCTCGGGGTGCTGGTGCAGAACGCCACGCAGTCCTCCGCCGAGGCCGCCGTCGGCGGCCGGGCCGGCACGGTCAGCCAGGCGCTCGTGCAGAAGGGGTACGCCAGGGCCACGGCCGACACCTCGGCGACGCTGTCCGCGGACCAGACCGTCGTGCGCTACCCGAGCGCCGACCTGGAGGGGGACGCGCAGGCCGTCGCCAAGGCGCTGGGCATCCCGATGAACCAGGTGAAGCAGTCGACCGACGTGTCGGGAGTCACCCTCGTCGTGGGCGCGGACTGGCGCACGGGCACCGCCTACCCCAGGAAGTCCGCCCCGAAGGCCGGCGATCTGCCCGGCAACTCCGACGCCATCAACGGCTCGGACACCTCCCAGTGCATGGACGTGTACAAGCCCTACCAGTGGTGAACGAACACGAGGGCCCCTCCTCGACGTGCGGAGGGGCCCTCTTCGTCCAGGTGCTCAGCGGGATTCGAGCACCGCCGGCCGCCGCGAGGCGATCACCCGCTTCGCCAGGGACCTGGGGCTGGTCAGGAAGCCCCAGCCCCACGACATGTGCATGGTCGCGAGGGCCACCGGGATCCGCAGCCGGGCCCTGACCGGCAGCCCCTTGCCCGCCGGGACCGAACCCGCCACGATCGCCGCCAGATAGCCGCCGGGGATCACCAGACCCCACGGCGTCAGGGCCGCGCCCACCACGAGACCCGCCGCTATGGCGCACACCGCGGTCGGCGGGGCGAGGTAGCGCAGGTTGATGGAGCCCTCGTGGTAGCGGGCGACGACACGGCGCCAGCGGCCGTAGTCCTTGTACTGCTTGGCGAGCGCCTTCACGCTGGGCCGCGGCCGGTACGACACCTTCAGCTCCGGCGAGAACCAGATCAGGCCGCCCGCCTCGCGGATGCGGAAGTTCAGCTCCCAGTCCTGGGCGCGGATGAACTCCTCGTTGTAGCCGCCCTGTTGATCCAGCGCCTCGCGGCGGAAGACACCGAGGTAGACCGTCTCGGCGGGGCCCGCCTGGCCACCGGTGTGGAAGGCCGCGTTGCCGACGCCGATCTTCGAGGTCATGGCGGCGGCGACCGCGTGCTCCCAGTCGTTCTCGCCCTCGGCGTGCATGATGCCGCCGACGTTCTGCGCGCCGGTCTCCTCCAGGAGCCGCACGGCGGTCGCGATGTAGTTCGGCGAGAGCATGCCGTGGCCGTCGACGCGGACCACGATCGGGTGCCGGGAGGCCTTGATCGCCGCGTTCAGCGCGGCGGGGGTGCGGCCGGTCGGGTTCGGGACGGTGTGCACGCGCTTGTTCTTATGGGACGCAGTCTCGGCGACCAGCTCGGCGGCGATCTCGTCCGTGCGGTCCGTGGACGGACCGAGGGCGATCACGACCTCCATCTCGCCGGCGTACTCCTGCGCGAGGATCGCTTGGACGGCCCCGCGCAGATGCCGCTCCTCGTTGAGGACGGGCATGATCACAGAAACGGCGGGGTGTCGCACGTCGGGCTTGGCGTTCATAGGGGGCTCACGTTACCGCGAACGGGGGACACCGGTGCGCGCCGCCGGGGCGTGGGGGTGGGCTGGAGATCGTATCGGCCTACTGTGCTCACAAATCCCACGCACGGCCGCAGTCCGGAGGTGTCCCTTGCCCAGCCCGCCTAGGTCCCCCGCCCGGCCGCAGCGCCGACCGCAACCGCCCCGCCGGGTGCCACGGCAGCCCGAACGGGTCGTGCGGCCCCCGCGCCCCCGGCGGCCGCGCTGGGCCATGCGGGCGGTGACCACGCTGTCCGTGGTGGTGCTCGCCTCCGCCGGGATCGGCCACGCGGTCGTCACCAGCCTGGACGCCCGCATCACCCGGGTCGACGCCTTCAAGGACATGAAGAACCGGCCCCGCGCGGGGCACGGCATGAACGTCCTGCTGGTCGGCACCGACGGCCGCGACAAGATCAGCGAGTCGCAGCGGCGCGCGTACCGGCTGGGCGGGCAGCCCTGCCACTGCACCGACACGATGATGATCGTGCACATCTCGGAGGACCGGGAACGGGCGAGCGTGGTGAGCCTGCCGCGCGACTCCTACGCCGAGGTGCCCGAGCGCGTCGACCCGGCCACCGGCCGGCGGCACGCCCCGCACCCCGTCAAGCTGAACGCGGCCTACGCCGAGGGCGGGCCCCAGCTGACCATCGCGACGGTCGAGAACATGACCCGTGTGAAGATCGACCACTATCTGGAGGTCGACTTCACCAGCTTCATGAAGACCGTGGACGTGCTCGGCGGCGTCCGGATCTGCACGGCGACCCCGCTGAAGGACTCGTACACGGGCCTCGAACTCGCGCCCGGCACGTACACCCTCAACGGCGGGCAGGCACTGCAGTACGTGCGCGCCCGGCACGTGGACGGGGCGAGCGACCTGGGCCGGATGAAGCGGCAGCAGCGTTTCCTGGCCGCGCTGATCGAGCGGGCCACCTCCTCCGGGGTGCTGCTGAACCCGATGCGGTTCCGGGACGTGACCCGGGCGGTGCTCGGCTCAGTACGGGCCGACGAGGGCTTCGGCACCGACGAGCTGCTCGACCTCGGCCGGGCGATGCGGAACTTCTCCCCGTCCTCCTCCGAGTTCTCCACGGTGCCCATCGGGCAGATGAACTTCCCGGTGAAGGGCCTCGGCTCGACCCTGAAGTGGGACCCGGCGGCGTCCGGCCGGCTCTTCCAGGCCCTGCGCGACGACAAGCCGCTCACCGTGGACCACCCGCACCGCGGGCCTCGGCCCGCGCCCGTCGAGGTCGAGCCGCGGCAGGTCCGGGTCCAGGTGGAGAACGGCACCGGCACGGCCGGGCTCGCCAAGCGGATCGACGCGGCGCTCGCGGCGGCCGGCTTCGCCACCACCCACCGGCCGACCACCGCGCCCGTGCACGACGTCAGGCGCACGGTGATCTCCTACGACCCCCGCTGGGACCGCTCCGCCCGCACCCTGGCCGCGGCCCTGCCCGGCAGCGTGCTGCGCGCGGTACGGGGCATGGGT
The DNA here is from genome assembly GCF_053597295.1 of Streptomyces sp. NPDC001450. NCBI lineage: Bacteria > Bacillati > Actinomycetota > Actinomycetes > Kitasatosporales > Streptomycetaceae > Streptomyces > Streptomyces sp. NPDC001450. Next base: position 46,440 of record NZ_JBSFHY010000048.1, on the reverse strand, counting down.
CCGATGCTCAAGGTGACCGGCGGGTCCGACTTCAAGGCCGTGCACCAGGTGAAGGTCGAGGACCCGGCCAAGCCCGAGCAGAGCGCGCTGCGCGGCAACGAGGTGGTCTGCCCGGCTTCTGAAGAGGCCTAGTCCTCTGAAGAGGCTCAGTCCTCGAAACCCGCCGCCGCGCGCTTCTCGCGCAGCTCGCGGATCTCGCGCCGGCGGGCCAGGCGGTGGGTGCGGCGGATCTGGGCCTCCTGGTTGCGGCGGCGGTCGCGGTCGGTCTCCGGTATCACCGGGGGCACCCGGCGCGGCTTGCCGTCGGCGTCCACGGCCGCGAAGACCAGATAGGCCGAGCCGACCTGGGTCGGCGGGGTCGACTCGTTCCAGCGCTCGGCCAGGACCCGGACGCCGACCTCCATCGAGGTCCGGCCGGTCCAGTTGACCTGGGCCTTCACATGGACCAGGTCGCCCACGCGGACCGGCTCGAGGAAGGCCATCTCGTCCATGGACGCGGTGACGGCGGGACCGCCGGAGTGCCGGCCGGCCACCGCGCCCGCCGCGTCGTCGACCAGTTTCATGATCACCCCGCCGTGCACCGTCCCCAGCAGGTTGGTGTCGTTGTGGGTCATGATGTGGCTGAGCGTGGTGCGGGAAGCGGATGTCGGCTTGGCCGGGATGTCCGGATCCGCGTCCGGGGCCTGGTCTGTCATGGCCCCACCTTAAACCGAAGCGACATTCACGGAATTTGTGACGGCTTCGCAACAGCGCCGCTCTGATTTTCCGACACCCCTTGTAAGGCCCGCACCCGTGCCCTGCACACTGGGGCGCATGAATGACTGGCCCCAGGGATGGTCCGACGACAATCGCGGCCCGCGCTACGGACGCGGCAGCGGCGGCGCGCAGCCGGAAGGCGCCCGTGTGATGCGCCAGGTGCGGCGCGGCCCTGCGGGACCGCCCGGGCAACGCGGGTACGGCGGCGGGGTCCCGCAGCAGCCGTCGTACGTCGACGGCCAGGGATACGACGACGGCGCCGGCTACGGCGACTACGACAGCGGCTACAACACGGGCCAGGTCTACGGGGGCGGCCACGGCGGCGGCTTCGTGCCCAACGACAACGACGCGGACCCGGACGTCGGGCGCTACCGGCCGCGGCCGAACTGGCGCCGCCGCATCAAGTGGACCGCGATCACGGTGGCCGGTGTGCTGATCGTCACGTCCGTGGCGACCTACTTCTGGGCCGACTCGAAGCTGCGCCGCGAGGTCGACCTGTCGAAGGTCATCGACCGGCCGGAGTCCGGCTCGGGCACGAACTACCTGATCGTCGGCTCGGACAGCCGCGAGGGCATGTCCAAGGCTGACGAGAAGAAGCTGCACACCGGTGGCGCCCAGGGCAAGCGCACCGACTCGATGATGATCCTGCACGTCGGCGACAACGGCGACACGCTGATCTCGCTGCCGCGTGACTCGGACGTGGAGGTCCCGTCGTACAAGGGGTCGACGTCCGGGAAGATCTACCCGGCCAAGGGCCGGCACGAGAAGCTGAACGCGGCCTACGCCGAGGACGGCCCGACCCTTCTCGTGCGCACGATCGAGTACAACACCGGCCTGCACATCGACCACTACGTCGAGATCGGCTTCCAGGGCTTCGCGAACATCGTGGACGCGGTCGGCGGCGTCGACATCGACATCGACAAGGGCTTCAAGGACAAGTGGTCCGGCGCCGACTTCAAGGCGGGCAAGCAGACCCTCAACGGCCAGCAGGCCCTCGCCTTCGTCCGCACCCGGCACGCCTTCGCGACCAGCGACCTGCAGCGCACCAAGAACCAGCAGAAGTTCCTGGCCGCGCTGGCCCACCAGGTCGCCACCCCGTCGACGGTCCTGAACCCCTTCAAGCTCTACCCGACCATGGGCGCGGGCCTGGACTCCCTGATCGTCGACAAGGACATGGGCCTGTGGGACCTGGCGTCCATGTTCTGGGCGATGAAGGGCGTCAGCGGCGGTGACGGCACCTCGATGAACATGCCGATCTCCGGGTCCACCGGCGGCAACCTCGTCTGGGACAAGGCGAAGGTGAAGACGCTGGTGAACGAGTTGAAGAACGACCAGAAGGTGAGCGTCACCGGCAACTAGGCGGTCGCGGAGGCCAGCAGCGAGACATGGGGAAGGGCGAGCAGCCCTTCCCCATCCGCGTATGCGGCGCTCAGCCGCTCGTACTCCCGCCGGATCCGGACGACCGTCTCCGCGTCCTGCGAGGTCACGACCAGCCCGACGGTGGCGACCCCGCCGGCCGCGCCGCCCCACCACTCCTCGACGCCGGCCCGGTGATCCCAGGCCAGCTCCGCCGCCTCGGCACCGCCGAACCCGGCCTGCGTGAGCAGCTCCGCCAAGCCCTCCGGGGTGCGCGTGAAGTCCTCGTCCGGGTCCAGGCGCGGCAGGTACGACGGCGGTACGGCACCGCCGGCCGCGCAGGCCTGCCCGAGCAGCTCCTGCCCGGCCCCGCGCCGGGCGCCCCACAGCGTCAGGGCGATCCGTCCGCCGGGCCGCAGCACCCGCCGCAGCTCGGCGAGCGCGGTCCGCGGCCGGCCCACGTGGTTGAGCACGAAGTTGCCGACCACGGCGTCGAACTCCCCGTCCGGGAAGGGCAGTTCGGGCAGGACGGCGACCTCAGCGGCCACCCCGCGCCGCCGCGCCTCGGCGACCATGCCGGCGTCGGCGTCCACGGCCCGCACCAGCGCGCCCCGCTCCCCCGCCGCCAGGGCGGCCGTGCCGGTCCCGGTCCCGACGTCGAGGACCCGCGTCCCCGCGCCGACCCGGGCCGCGTCCAGCAGCGCGGGCACCGGGTACGCACACAGCCGGCCGAAGCTCCCGGCGTACGCCTCGGTCCGCCCCGCCCACATCGCTCGCTCGGCGGCGTCGAAGGCCGCCGTCGCATCCGTCTCGGTCATGGCCCCAGCCTGCCGCACAAAGGATCAAGGGCACCCACGGGGGTGCCCCTGAACGCCCTCATCGGCAGCAGCGGGTCACATCCGCGCGCCCGCCATCGCCCGGCACATCTCCGCGCAGCGACGACACGCCTCGGCACAGCGCATCATCTGCTTGTCGTCGGGCATGGACATACACGCCTCGGCGCACATGTCGCAGGCCTTGGCGCACATCGCGCACATCTCGGGCGACATCGGCGAGCGGCGCATCATCATGTCGGCGCACATGCGGGTCATCTCGGAGCAGTCCATGAGCGCGCGCATGATCTGCATCTGGGCCTGGCCGCCCATCTGCATGCAGGAGCTCATGGTCTCCTCGCAGATGTTGTGGCACGACATGCAGGCCTCGACGCAGTCCTGCATCTGCTTGGTCATGGCGGTCATGGCGGTTCCGGGCTGGGTCATGGCTCCTCCTGGGAGGGAGAGGGGTCCGGGGCGGGCCCCGTGTGCTTCCGTCCTACGCCCGGGTGCCCCGCTCTGCCATCCGACGCCTGCCCCGCTTCACACCCGTTCGGCCCGCAGGGAGACTTCAGACGGTGGGGGTCGTGCCGCCGTCGATGACGTACTCGGCGCCGAGGATGGCCGCCGCGCGGTCCGAGACCAGGAAGGCGATCAGGTCGGCGACCTCCTCGGGGCGGTCGGGGCGCCCGAGCGGGATCCCGCCGAGGGAGTCCATGAGCCGGTCCAGGGCCGCCTCCCGGGTGACGCCGGCCTCCTCGGCGATGCGGGTCACCAACTGGTCGGCCGCGCTGGTCCGGATGAAGCCGGGCGAGACCGCGGTGACCCGGACACCGTGCGGGGCGACCTCGTTCGCCAGGCCCTTGCTGTAAGTGGTCAGCGCGGCCTTCGCGGCGGCGTAGGCGAGGGTGCCGTTCCACAGCGGCATCCGGCGCTGGATGGAGGTGACGTGCACGATCACGCCCCGGCCGGCCTCGATCATGCCGGGCAGCAGGCCGCGGTCCAGGCGTACGGCCGCCAGCAGGTTGACGGTCAGCTCGCGGGCCCAGTCGTCCTCGCCGAGGACCGCGAAGCCGCCGGCCGGGGCCGCGGATCCCCCCAGGGTGTGGACGAGGATGTCGACGCCGCCCAGGCGGGCGTTCACCTCGGAGACGACCTGGGCGGCGCCCTCGACGGTGGAGAGGTCCGCCGCGATGAAAGTCTTCTCCTCGACCTCGTCGGGGCGGCTGCGGGCGGTGACGAGCACGCTCGCCCCGGCCCGGCGCAGGCGTTCGGCGACGGCGGCTCCGGTGCCCCTGGTGCCGCCGGTGACCAGCGCGCGCCGGCCGTCGAGGGATTCGCTGGTGGGCATGGTGACGGTGCCTTCCGTGACCGGGACCGGGCCCGGGAACGCCCCCGCTGTCCACGCTACGCCGATACGCCGGTAGCCCCCGTCCGAGGGCGGACGGGGGCTACCGGGAAGCGAGGAGAGCGCGCCTTACGGCAGGTTGCGGGCCATGACGATCCGCTGGACCTGGTTCGTTCCTTCGTAGATTTGCGTGATTTTCGCATCGCGCATCATCCGCTCCACCGGGTAGTCCCGCGTGTAGCCGTAGCCGCCGAGGAGCTGGACGGCGTCGGTCGTGACCTCCATGGCCACGTCCGAGGCGAAGCACTTGGCGGCCGCGCCCTGGAAGGTGAGGTCGCTGTCGCCGCGCTCGGAGGCGGCCGCGGCCTGGTAGGTCAGGGCGCGGGCGGCGGCGATCTTCATGGCCATGTCGGCGAGCATGAACTGGATGCCCTGGAAGTCGGCGATCGGCTTGCCGAACTGCTTGCGCTCCTGGACGTAGCCCTTGGCGTAGTCGAGGGCGCCCTGGGCGACACCGAGGGCCTGGGCCGCGATGGTGATGCGGGTGTGGTCCAGGGTCTTCATGGCGGTGGCGAAGCCGGTGCCCTCCTCGCCGATCATGCGGTCGGCGGGGATGCGGACGTTGTCGAAGTAGACCTCGCGGGTCGGGGAGCCCTTGATGCCGAGCTTCTTCTCCGGGGCGCCGAAGGAGACGCCCTCGTCCGACTTCTCGACGACGAAGGCGGAGATGCCCTTGGTGCGCTTGGCCGGGTCCGTCACGGCCATGACCGTGTAGTACTCGGAGACGCCCGCGTTGGTGATCCAGCGCTTCACGCCGTTGAGGACGTAGTGGTCGCCGTCGCGGACCGCCTTCGTCTTCATGCCGCCCGCGTCCGAGCCCGCCTCCGGCTCGGAGAGGCAGTACGAGAACATCGCGTCGCCCTTGGCGAGCGGGGTGAGGTACTTCTTCTTCAGGTCCTCGGAGCCGGACAGGATCACCGGGAGTGAGCCCAGCTTGTTCACGGCCGGGATGAGGGAGGAGGACACGCAGGCGCGGGCCACCTCCTCGATCACGATGACCGTGGCGAGCGCGTCGGCACCGGCGCCGCCGTACTCCTCGGGCACGTGCACGGCGTGCAGGTCGCCCGCGACCAGGGCGTCGAGAGCCTCCTGCGGGAAGCGGGCCTCCTCGTCCACCGCGGCGGCGAACGGCGCGATCTTCGCCTCGACCAGCGAACGGACGGCGTCGCGGAGCATGTCGTGCTCCTCGGACGGGCGGTACAGGTCGAAGTCAGCCGATCCGGCCACGGTCTCTCACGCTCCAAAGACGCAGTGATACTGACGCTAATTACCGTTAAGTAACTCAAATTTTAGAGGGCCGCCCGGAGGACGCCTACGTGAGATGGGCGACAGCTGGGAAATTGCCCGGTGGACGGCCCGACTATGCTCGGCTCCGCATCACCGACGTACCCCGATCTGGAGCACATCCATGAGCCTGAAGATCACCGTGATCGGCACTGGTTACCTGGGCGCCACGCACGCCGCGGCCATGGCCGAACTCGGTTTCGAGGTGCTGGGGCTCGACGTCGTGCCCGAGAAGATCGCGATGCTGGAGCGCGGCGAGACCCCGATGTACGAGCCGGGGCTGGAGGAGCTGCTGCGCCGGCATGTCGCGGGCTTCGAGGGGTCCACCGGGCGGCTCAGGTTCACCCAGGACTGGGCCGAGGTCGGGGCCTTCGGTGACGTGCACTTCGTCTGTGTGAACACTCCGCAGCGGCACGGGGAGTACGCGGCGGACATGTCGTACGTCGACGCCGCCTTCGCCTCCCTCGCCCCGCATCTGCACGGGCCCGCCCTGGTCGTCGGCAAGTCGACGGTGCCGGTCGGCTCGGCCGAGCGGCTGGCCGCCTACCTTGCCGAGCACGCGCCCGCCGGTGCGGACGCCGAGCTGGCCTGGAACCCGGAGTTCCTGCGCGAGGGCTTCGCCGTGCAGGACACGCTGCACCCGGACCGGATCGTGGTGGGCGTGCGCGGCGAGCGCGCGGAGAAGCTGCTGCGGGAGGTGTACGCGACGCCTGTCGGCGAGGGCACGCCGTTCGTGGTGACCGACTTCCCGACGGCCGAACTGGTGAAGACCTCGGCGAACTCCTTCCTCGCCACCAAGATCTCCTTCATCAACGCGATGGCGGAGGTCTGCGAGGCCGCGGGCGGTGACGTGGTGAAGCTGGCGGAGGCCATCGGCTACGACGACCGGATCGGGAAGAAGTTCCTGCGCGCCGGCATCGGGTTCGGCGGTGGCTGTCTGCCGAAGGACATCCGGGCGTTCATGGCGCGCGCCGGCGAGCTGGGCGCGGACCAGGCGCTGACCTTCCTGCGCGAGATCGACTCCATCAACATGCGCCAGCGCGGCCAGATGGTGGAGCTGGCCCGGCAGGCGCTGGGCGACGGTCCCTTCCTGGGCAAGCGGGTCGCGGTGCTCGGCGCCACCTTCAAGCCGGACTCGGACGACGTCCGCGACTCGCCCGCGCTGAACGTGGCCGGGCAGATCCATCTGCAGGGCGGCCAGGTGACCGTGTACGACCCGAAGGGCATCGAGAACGCCCGACGGGTCTTCCCCACCCTGGGCTACGCCGACACGGCCCTCGACGCGGTCCGGGGCGCCGACATCGTGCTGCACCTGACCGAGTGGCGGGAGTTCCGCGAGCTGGACCCGGCGGCGCTGGGCAGGGTCGCGGCGGACCGGCTGATCCTGGACGGGCGCAACGCCCTGGACCCGGAGCTGTGGCGGCGGGCCGGGTGGACGTACCGGGCGATGGGCCGCCCGACCGCGTAGCGGCATCCGTACGGAGGCATCCACGAGGACGCCGGTTCGGCCGAGGCTCAGTCGGCCGAACCGGCGTCCTCTCGCATTCTGCACCACCGGACACATACATGGCCGATGAACTCCCTGTGGTTCACGCCTCCTTCGCCCGGTAGCGGCGCATCTTCGCGCGCGCCCCGCACACCTGCATCGAGCACCAGCGGCCCCGTCCGGCGGGGCTGCGGTCGTAGTACGCCCAGTGGCAGGTCTCGGCCTCGCACGCCTTGAGGCGGGTCCAGGTGCCCGCGACCAGCGCCTCGGCCACGGCGGCGGCGACGCGGGAGAGCAGCGGGCCGGGGTCGGCCGGGGCGAGGGCCGCGGAGCCGTCGTGGTCGTCCAGGGCGACGTACAGGGGGGCGTGCGCCAGCAGCTCGCCGAGCGGTATGACCTCGCGGTGCGGCGGATGGCCGGCGTGAGCGAGCAGCGTGGCCCGCAGCGACTCGCGCAGCGCGCGGGCCCGTGGCAGCTCGTCCTCGGTGAGTCCGAGGCGCGCCCGGCCGTCCGCCGTGTCGAGCGAGTCGGCGCCCGACTCGATGTCCAGCGTGTTCACCAGGGACTCGACCAGGGCCAGGCCTCCCGGCGCGGGCGATCTCTCACTCATGACTGCAAGTTACCTGCCGAATCGGGTTGCGGCGTTACCGCTGATGCGGGAGCATCAGGTAACGCGTTACCGGTTACGCCTCATTAAAGGTAACTCCGACTTCGAGGAGGAAGTCATGGCACTCGCCAAGCTGGGTGCGGTCGTCCTGGACTGTCCCGATCCCCGTGCGCTGGCCGGGTTCTACGCCGGGCTGCTGGGCGGCACGGTCGAGGACCAGGGCGAATGGGTCGATCTGAAGGTGCCGGGCGGTCAGGCGCTCGCCTTCCAGGAGGCGCCCGGGTTCGTGCCGCCGCGGTGGCCCGCACCGGACGCCTCGCAGCAGTTCCACCTGGACCTGGTGGTGGAGGATCTGGACGCGGCCGAGAAGGAGGTGCTGGAGCTGGGGGCGAAGGCCCTGGACGCCGAGGACCGCTCGCGGACCTGGCGGGTGTACGCCGACCCCGCGGGGCACCCCTTCTGCCTCTGCTCCTCCTGAGGACGGCCCGCGCGTGCCGAGAACGCCAGGCGGCGCCTAGCCGTCCAGCTCCGCGATCCGCGCGTTGGACGGCTCCCGGCGGCGTTGTGCGGCGCGGGCCGTGAAGTCCGCGCTGCGGAGCACCCGCTGGACGTTTCCCCAGGTCAGGAGGGACAGCTCGGACTCGGACCAACCGCGGCGGAGCAGCTCTGCGATCAGGTGGGGGTAGCGGGAGGCGTCAGCGAGGTCGTGGGGATGGGCGGCGCCGGAGTCGTAGGTGCCGGACAGGCCGACACACTCGGGGCCGGCGACCGCGCGGACGTGGTCGAGGTGGTCGGCGACGTCCCGGACGGTCGGGCCGGTCTGCTCCGCGGTCAGCGGCACCATGCACAGGCCGCCCGCGGCGCCCACCTCGGCGAGCAGGTCGTCGGGCAGGTTGGCCGGGTGGGGGCGCAGGGCGCGGGCGGCGGAGCGGCTGCACAGCACCGGGGTCTTGGAGAGGGCGGCGGCCCGGCTGACGGTGGCGTCGGAGGCGCCGGAGAGGTCGGCCAGGACACCGAGGCGGTTCATCTCGCGGATGACCTCCTCGCCGAACCGGGTCAGCCCCGCGTCGCTCGCCCAGGCGGTGCCCGCCAGGGTGAGGACGCGCAGGCCGAGGGCGTGCAGGATGCGCAGGATGCCCAGGGAGTCGTCGAGCGCGGGCGCCCCGGCCGGGCCCAGCACGACGGCGGTCCGGCCGCAGTTGCGGGCGTCGATGATCTGTCCGGCGGTGCGCACCAGGCGCAGCCCCTCCGGATGGGAGTCGATCACCGAGTGCACGAGGTCCAGCTGCTCCAGGGTGGCGCCCACCGCGCGGTTCCCGGCCAGGCCCTCGGGCAGGTGCAGCGACCAGAACAGGACGCCCACATGGCCCTCGCGCATCCGTGGCACGTCGGTGTCGACGGCCATCTCGCCCAGCTCCAGGTCGTACCAGGGCAGATGCCGCAGGGCCCAGGGCAGCCCGCTGTAGCCGTCGGCGACGGGATGGTCGGCGAGCAGGGAGTGCGCCCGCCGCAGCGTCTCGTCGGCCGGGGCGTACGGCTCCTCGGAGAAGGGGTCGTCCGGCAGGCCGTGGTCCCCGCCGACCTCGGCCGAGGTGGGCATGTCGTCCTGCAGGTCGGCCATGGCGGGCTCCGTACGTCGTCGAGAGCTACGTCGGTCGTGAGCTACGTCTGATGCGGCTGGCGTACCGCCACGGTCGCACGGGGCGCGGGGATCCTTCCTGGTGAGTGGGGCGTTCGGGGGTACGGCCGGTCACGCGTCCCCGGCCGCCCGGATCACCTCGCCCAGGGTCTCCCGCCGGCGCTCATGGTCATCTGCCGGCACCCTCTCTACGGTCGTACCGGAAAAGTGGTACGACACCGGTACGACCTACCGGTACGACCGAGGGAGCCGCTCAGCCGTCCAGCGACTCGATCGTCGCGTTGGACGGGCCGCGCGTGGCCTGAACGTCACGGGCCACGTCCTCCGCCGCGCCCAGCACCCGTACCGCGTTCTGCCAGGTCAGCTTGGCCAGATCGGCCCGGGACCAGCCGCGGTCGAGCAGCTCGGCGATCAGGTTCGGGTAGCCGGACACGTCGTCCAGGCCGTCCGGGGTGAAGGCGGTGCCGTCGTAGTCGCCGCCGATGCCGAGGTGGTCGATGCCCGCCACCTCGCGCATGTGGTCGAGGTGGTCCGCGACCGTGGACACCGTGGCGACCGGGCGCGGGTGCCGCTCCTCGAAGGCGCGGTGGATCTTCATCGCCTCGGGAGTGGTGTCGAGATGGTGGAAGCCGTTCGCGCGCATGTTCTCGTCGGCCGCGAGCGTCCACTCGACCGCCGCCTGGAGCACGAACTTCGGTACGAACGTCACCATCGCCATGCCGCCGTTGCCGGGCAGCCGCTCCAGGACGTCGTCCGGGATGTTGCGCGGGTGGTCGCAGACGGCACGGGCGGAGGAGTGCGAGAAGATCACCGGCGCGGACGAGGCGTCCAGCGCGTCCCGCATGGTCGTGGCCGCCACGTGGGAGAGGTCCACGAGCATGCCGAGCCGGTTCATCTCCCGGACGACCTCGCGGCCGAAGGCGGACAGGCCGCCCACGTTCGGTGCGTCGGTCGCCGAGTCCGCCCAGGCCACGTTGTCGTTGTGGGTGAGCGTCATGTAGCGGACACCGAGCGCGTACAGGCCGCGGAGCGTGCCCAGGGAGTTCCCGATGGAGTGGCCGCCCTCGGCGCCCATGAGGGAGGCGATACGGCCGTCCGCGCGGGCCGCCTCCATGTCGGCCGCCGTCAGGGCCGGGGCCAGCTGCGCGGGGTAGCGGGCCAGCATCTGCCGGACGCCGTCGATCTGCTCCAGCGTGGCCGGGACCGCGTCCGGCAGGTCGGAGGGGACGTACACCGACCAGTACTGGGCGCCGACCCCACCCTCGCGCAGCCGCGGCAGGTCGGTGTGCAGGCTCGCGCGCTGGGAGGCGGCGAGGTCCAGGGCGTCGAGGTCGTAGCGCACCTGCTTGCGCAGCGCGTACGGCAGGTCGTTGTGCCCGTCGACGACGGGGAACTCGCGCAGCAGTGCGCGGGCGTCCTCCAGCGAGGTCACGGGCCTCACTTCCCGAAGCCGAAGCCGCCCGCGGCGCCCTCGACCTTGGTGCGCAGCCGCTTGCCCTTCTCGGTGGCCTGGTCGTTCAGGTCCTGCTGGAAGTCGCGCATCTTCTGCAGCAGCTCCTCGTCGTGCGCGGCGAGCATCCGGGCCGCGAGCAGACCGGCGTTGCGGGCGCCGGCGACGGAGACGGTGGCGACCGGGACACCGGCCGGCATCTGCACGATGGACAGCAGGGAGTCCATGCCGTCGAGGTACTTCAGCGGCACGGGCACGCCGATGACCGGCAGCGGGGTGACCGAGGCGAGCATGCCCGGCAGGTGGGCGGCGCCCCCGGCACCGGCGATGATCACCTTCAGACCGCGGTCGGCGGCCTGCTCGCCGTACGTGATCATCTCGCGCGGCATGCGGTGCGCGGAGACGACGTCGACCTCGTAGGCGATCTCGAACTCGTCCAGGGCCTTGGCGGCGGCCTCCATGACGGGCCAGTCGGAGTCCGACCCCATGACGATGCCAACAACAGGGCTCATTCGGTGATCGTGCCTCTCAGGTAGCCGGCTGCGTGACGGGCGCGCTCCAGCACGTCGTCCAGGTCGTCGCCGTAGGTGTTGACGTGTCCGACCTTGCGGCCGGGCTTCACGTCCTTGCCATACATGTGGATCTTGAGCTTGGGGTCGCGGGCCATGCAGTGCAAGTACGCGGAGTACATGTCCGGGTAGTCGCCGCCGAGGACGTTGGCCATGACCGTCCACCTGGCGCGCGGGCGCGGGTCGCCCAGCGGGAGGTCGAGCACGGCACGCACGTGGTTGGCGAACTGGGAGGTGATCGCGCCGTCCTGGGTCCAGTGGCCCGAGTTGTGCGGACGCATCGCCAGTTCGTTGACGAGTATGCGGCCGTCGCGGGTCTGGAACAGCTCGACGGCGAGGTGGCCGACGACGCCGAGTTCCTTGGCGATGCGCAGCGCCAACTCCTCGGCCTGGAGCGCCAGCTCCTCGTCCAGGTCGGGCGCGGGCGCGATCACCGTGTCGCAGACGCCGCCGACCTGCTGCGACTCGACCACCGGGTAGGCGACGGCCTGGCCGTGCGGGGAGCGCACGACGTTGGCGGCCAGCTCGCGGACGTAGTCGACCTTCTCCTCGGCGAGGACCGGGACGCCCGCCTTGAACGGGTCGGCGGCCTCCTCGACGGAGTCGACGACCCACACACCCTTGCCGTCGTAGCCGCCGCGGACGGTCTTGAGGACGACCGGGAAGCCGTCCCCTTCCGCCGCAAAGGCCGCGACATCCTCCGGGTCGCTCACGATCCGGTGCCGTGGGCACGGCACGCCGATCGCGTCGAGCTTCGCCCGCATCACGCCCTTGTCCTGGGCGTGCACGAGAGCGTCGGGCCCGGGGCGCACGGGGATGCCGTCCGCCTCCAGGGCCCTGAGGTGCTCGGTGGGTACATGTTCGTGATCGAAGGTGATCACGTCGCAACCGCGCGCGAACTCACGCAGCGTGTCCAGGTCGCGATAGTCGCCGATGACGACATCGCTGACGACCTGCGCCGCGGAATCCTGAGGGGTGTCACTGAGGAGCTTGAACCTGATGCCCAACGGGATGCCAGCTTCGTGCGTCATACGCGCGAGCTGCCCACCGCCGACCATGCCGACTACCGGGAACGTCACGCCCCTAGGGTATCGGCCACGCCGACCCGGCCGGATTACGTCCCTCACACCGCCTCTTACCGGGGGCTTTCCCGGCTCTTTCCGACCCGTTCCCAAGCTGTGGCCCGGTCCGGGGGCGGCGGACAGGTCACCTGGATAGCATGGCTGGGTTGACGAAACCTACCGACGGGAGCTGCACAGCCATGGAACCTCGTTCCTCGGGGCTGCAACGGCTCGTACGCGAGGTGGCCAAGTTCGGCGCTGTCGGAGGCGCCGGCGTCCTTGTCAATCTCGGCGTGTTCAACCTGGTCCGGCACGTCTCCGACCTGCCGGTGGTGCGCGCCAGCATCATCGCGACCGTCGTCGCGATCGCCTTCAACTACGTCGGCTTCCGCTACTGGACGTACCGGGACCGTGACAAGAGCGGCCGCACCAAGGAACTCACGCTGTTCCTGATGTTCAGCGCGATCGGCCTCGTGATCGAGAACGGCGTGCTCTACCTGGCGACGTACGGCTTCGGCTGGGACAGCCCGCTGCAGAGCAACGTCTTCAAGTTCATCGGCATCGGCGTCGCCACCCTGTTCCGGTTCTGGTCGTACCGCACCTGGGTGTTCCGCGCGATGCCCGCCCGGGAGGCCGTGGCGAACGCGGAATCGATCCTGGAGCAGGAGTCGAGAGAGCCCGCACCCCAGCAGCGCGTCCCGTAGCGGCCGGCTAGCGGACGGTCGGCTGGTCCTCGTCCGGCTTTCGGCTCGGAGGTGTGCGGGACAGGAACAGGCCGAAGACCGGTGGCTGGGTCTGGAGCAGTTCCAGGCGGCCGCCGTCGGCCTCCGCGAGGTCGCGGGCGACGGCCAGCCCGATCCCCGTCGAGTTGCGCCCGCTGATCGTGCGCTCGAAGATCCGGGCGCCCAGGTCACCGGGGACGCCCGGCCCCTCGTCGGTGACCTCGACCACGGCCTGGTTGCCGGTGACCCGGGTGCGCAGGGCGACCGTGCCGCCACCGTGCATCAGCGAGTTCTCGATCAGCGCGGCCAGCACCTGCGCGACCGCGCCGGGCGTGCCGACAGCCCGCAGATGCCGCTTTCCGGAGCTGACGATGGCCCGGCCCGCGCTGCGGTAGGCGGGCCGCCACTCGGCGAGCTGCTGCTGGATGACCTCGTCCAGGTCGAAGGAGACGGCGGAGCCGGTGCGCGGGTCGCGCGAGTTGGTCAGCAGCCGCTCCACCACGTCCGTCAGCCGCTCGACCTGCGTGAGAGCGACGTTCGCCTCCTCCTTCACCGTGTCCGGGTCGTCGGTGAGGGTGATCTCCTCCAGACGCATGGACAGTGCGGTGAGAGGCGTACGCAGTTGGTGGGAGGCGTCGGCGGCGAGGCGCCGCTCCGCGGTCAGCATCCGGCCGATGCGCTCGGCCGAGGAGTCGAGCACGTCGGCGACGCGGTCCAGCTCGGGGACGCCGTAACGCTTGTGCCGCGGGCGCGGATCGCCCGAGCCGAGGCGTTCGGCGGTCTCGGCGAGGTCGGTCAGCGGGGAGGCGAGCCGGTTGGCCTGGCGTACGGCGAGCAGGACGGCGGCGACCACCGCCAGCAGCGCCACCAGACCGATGATCAGCAGCGTCCGGCCGACCTCGCGGGTCACCGCGGAGCGGGGCTCCGCGACGGTGACGGTCTCACCCTCCTCGCCCCTCTGCGTGGAGCGGATGACGTCGCCCTCGGGCTTGGTGCCGATCTCGATCGCCGGCCGGCCCGGGACCCGGATCTCGGCGTACTGCTCCTTGCTGACCGGGTTGCGCAGGACGTCGGCGTTGACGTTCTCCGCCGCGAGGATGCGGCTGTCCACGATGCTGGCCAGTCGCACCGCCTCGGACTCCACCCGCTCCTGGGCGCTGTTGCTGATCGTCCGTGTCTCGACGATCACCAGGGAGACACCGAAGACGGCGATCACCACGAGGACTACGGCGAGGGTGGACTGGATGAGACGTCGACGCATGTTCCGTCACCTAGAGGGACTGCCGGACCCCGGTGAGGGGTTCAGCTCTTCTCGAAGCGGAAGCCCACGCCGCGCACCGTCGCGATGTACCGGGGGTTCGCCGCGTCGTCGCCCAGCTTCTTGCGGAGCCAGGAGATGTGCATGTCGAGCGTCTTGGTGGACGACCACCACGTGGTGTCCCAGACCTCGCGCATCAGCTGGTCGCGCGTGACGACCCGGCCGGCGTCGCGCACCAGCACCCGCAGCAGGTCGAACTCCTTCGCCGTCAGCTGGAGTTCCTCGTCGCCCATCCACGCGCGGTGCGACTCGACGTCGATCCGCACGCCGTGTGTGGCCGGCGGCTGCTGCGGCTCCGCCGCGCCGCGGCGCAGCAGGGCCCGTACCCGGGCGAGCAGTTCGGCGAGCCGGAAGGGCTTGGTGACGTAGTCGTCGGCGCCCGCGTCCAGACCGACGACGGTGTCCACCTCGTCGGCCCGCGCGGTCAGGATGAGGATCGGCACGGTGTGGCCGTCGGCACGCAGCCGGCGGGCGACCTCCAGGCCGTCCATGCCGGGCAGGCCGAGGTCGAGCACGACCAGATCGACGCCGCCCTGCATTCCGGCGTCGAGCGCGGTGGGGCCGTCCTCGCGCACCTCGACCTCGTAACCTTCCCGGCGCAGGGCGCGGGCCAGCGGCTCCGAGATGGACGCGTCGTCCTCGGCGAGCAGTACACGGGTCATGAGGTGATGGTAGACCGCCCGCGCGCAGTGCTGGGGTGTGATCGGTTCCAGGAGTTCTTACCTTGCCGGGCCCCTGGTACGAACCATTGCCCGAGAGGTGCGATGGTAGATAACACCTTCGAAACAGGTCGCGCGGTTCCCTCGACACCTGTGATCCGCGTCTCAAGTCCTTCCATATCCGGCACTGTCCTGCCGTATGGTGACCTGAACGCCTGTAGCACACCGGGGACCTTTGGCGGAAAAGACGCTGAAGGTCTCTTTTGTGTGCGGGGCTGACGAAGATCAGCCTTGAAAGGAATGACCTCTGGCCGGGCTCCGGACGCGGTGACGCGTCCAGGGCGTGGATCCCGGTGGTCGCCGTCCGCCGCTCCGTGATCCGGAACGGACTCCCCCTGGGCGTGGGGGTGGACGGCCGACCCCGCCGGTGCCGGCCGCACCCCCACCGGGCGCGCAACGCTCCAGCCGCCGCGTCCCGACCAGCAAGGAACGACCATGGCGTCCAGCCTGACGAAGGACTCGGTCCGCCCGGGCACCCCCGGTTCCGAGAAGACCTTCTTCGGCCACCCCCGCGGACTGGCCACTCTCTTCATGACCGAGATGTGGGAGCGATTCTCCTACTACGGCATGAGGGCCCTGCTCCCGCTGTACCTGGTGGCCCCGGGTGGCCTGCACCTGAACGCGGGCACCGCGACCGCGATCTACTCGGTGTACGTATCGCTCGTGTACCTGCTCGCCCTGCCGGGCGGCTGGTTCGCGGACCGCGTCCTCGGTCCGCGCAAGACGGTCGCCGTCTCCGGTCTGATCATCATGCTGGGCCACCTGTGCCTGGCGCTGCCGGTCTCGGCCAGCTTCTTCGTCGGCCTCGGCCTCGTCGCCATCGGCTCGGGTCTGCTGAAGGCCAACATCTCGACGATGGTCGGTCACCTGTACAAGGGCGCCGACGACCCGCGTCGTGACGGTGGCTTCACGCTCTTCTACATCGGCATCAACCTGGGCGCCTTCGCCGCGCCGCTGGTCATCGGCACCGTCGGTGAGAACGTCAACTGGCACCTCGGCTTCGCGCTGGCCGCGCTCGGCATGGCGCTGGGTCTGGCCCAGTACCTGCTCGGCAGCCGTCACCTGAGCGAGAAGAGCAGCGTCGTCCCCACGCCGCTGTCCGCCGAGGAGAAGTCCGCCACGCTGCGCAAGGGCCTGATCTGGCTGGGCATCGCCGCGGTCTTCTACGCCGCCGTCGGCTTCTCCGGCCACTTCACCCTGAACTGGGCGCTCATCCCGCTGACCGTCATCGGTCTGATCGTGCCGGTCTTCGTCATCACCCGCATCCTGCGGGACAAGGACCTGGACGGCGCCGAGCGTTCGAAGGTGTCGGCCTACGTCTGGTTCTTCGTGGCCGCCGCCGTCTTCTGGATGATCTACGACCAGGGTGGTTCGACCCTGTCGATCTTCGCCGACGGCAAGGCCGAGAACTCCATCTTCGGCTGGGAGTTCCCGGTCTCCTGGTACCAGTCGGTCAACCCGGTCATGATCATGGCCCTGGCGCCCGTCTTCGCCTGGCTGTGGCTGTGGCTGAACCGCCGCGGCAAGGAGCCGAGCACGATCGTGAAGTTCGCCTCCGGCCTGGTGCTGATCGGTGCGTCGTTCTTCCTCTTCCTCGCCCCGCTGTCGATCGCCGAGGGCGGTCACAAGGCCGCGGCGATGTGGCTGGTCGCGATCTACTTCGTCCAGACGATCGGTGAGCTGACGCTGTCTCCGGTGGGTCTGTCCGTCACGACGAAGATGGCGCCGAAGAAGTACGCCTCGCAGATGATGGGCGTCTGGTTCCTCGCGGTCACCGCGGGCGACTCGATCACCGCGCTGCTGTCCAACCCGGCCGTCGGCGGGGTGAACCTCGACAAGACGGGCTTCGTCACCCTGGAGGCCGTGCTCGCCGTGGTCGCCGGTGTCGCGGTGTGGATGTACCGCAAGAAGGTCAACAAGCTCATGGGTGACGTCCACTGACGTAGCCCCAGGCTCCGAGGAGGGCCACCGCATCCCTGACGGTGCGGTGGCCCTCTTCCGTTGTACGGGAACTACCGCGTCCTGCGCTTCAGCATGAACGTGAACACCGCGGCGCCCAGCAGGATCGCCGTACCCGCCACCAGGCCGAGGGCCTTGAGGGCGCCGTGGTCACCGGAGCCGGTCTCGGCGAGGCCGCCCGCGCCGCTGCTGCTGGAGCCGCCGGCGGACGACGTGCCTCCGGAGGCCGAGGTGCCGCCCGAGGCGCCGCCCGGCTGCTGGGCGGTGTCCAGGGTGAGGGAGACCAGCGACTTGGCCGGCGTGCAGGTCGTCGTCGTACCCAGGGCCTTGATGGTGAGGACGCCCGGCGCCAGGGTCGAGGTGCCGCTCGCGCCCGGCTTGTAGGTGCCGGTGAGGTCCGGGATCTCGATCGGGTCGCCGGACTTGATGGGCTGCGCGTTCGTCGGCCCCTCCACATGCACGGTGCCCTTGTCCGCGCCGCCCAGCACCACCTCCATCGACGGCTTCACGGAGTCCTTCGGGATGTCGGCGGGACTGTTCATCACCGACTTCTTGAACTGCACGGTGAGGTCGTAGTCACCGCCGTTCTTCTTGGCGTTGATCTGCACCGGCGAGGTCGCGTTCTTGTCGCCGATCGGCGTCTTGCAGGCGTAGGGGACCTGGACCTCCTTGCCCGGGAAGTCGGTCTGGCCCGTGCCGCCGGTCGGGGTCGCGCTCTTCGTCGGCGTGGCCGACTGGGTCGGTGACGAGCTGGACGTGCCGCCGCTGCCCGGCGTCACCCGGATCGTCGCCGCCTTCTGCACGGTCTCCTTCGGCGTGCACTTGGTGTCCGTCGACATCGCGTTGACCGTGTACGCGTCCGGTGTCAGCGTCACCTCGCCGGCCGTCGTCAGCTTCAGGGTGCCCTTCATGTCGGACAGCACCATGTCGCCGCCCTTGGGGATCGCCGGGTTCTCCCGCGGGCCCTGCATGGCGATGTCGGCGGTCTGCGTCCCGGCCGCCTTGAGCACCCCGGACGGCTGCACCGAGTTGGCGGGCAGGTCGATGATGTCCGGGTTCTTGGAGGCGGCCTGGACGAACTTCCACACGATGTCGACCGTGTCGCCCACCTTGGCCGTGGCCGGCGCGGTGATCTCGACCTTCGTGGTGCCGTCGACCGGGTCGATGCCCGCGGGCGGCACGCAGTGGGTGGCGAACGACACCTCGGCCGCCTGCGCGGGCGTGGCCGCCACGCCCAGCAGTACGCCCGCCGAGCAGAGCACCAGTGCGGCGCCGGCGGCGCCCGTCCTGCGGGCCGGTTTGACTCTCCTTCGCATGCTCACGTGGGTCCCTTCGGGGTCGGAGTCGTAGGACTCGTCGGGCTGTCGTCGTGCGGTGCGGAGAGCCGGCCGGCCGGGCCGCCCGGAGCGGAGTCCGGGGTGAACCACGGCAGGGTCGGAGTCGGTTCGGGCGCGGGCCCGGTGCGCGAGCGGGGCAGCCGCAGCGCCGGCCGGGTGAGCCGCCGGTGGCGGACGCCGCCCGGCCGGCGCGGCCGTACCCGGTCCACGACGGCCATCCCGGCGCGGAAGAGCGCGGCCGGGACGACCAGGCAGAGCAGGATCCAGAACAGCGTCACGCCCCAGGGGCGGCCCACGCCCCACGGCTGCTCGGCCAGCACCCTGCCGTCGTACCGGAGGGAGACGGTGTAGTCGCCGTGCGCCCCGGCCGACAGTTCGACGGGCAGCTTGATCTGCGCCTTCTTCCCGGGTGCGAGGGCGCCGCGCCACTGCTGCTCGTCCCACTGGGGCGCGAAGACGCCGTGCGCGGTGCCGACGCGGAAGACCGGGTTCTTGATCTCGGTGGAGCCGGTGTTGCCCGCGGTGAAGACCAGGGTGCGGCTCGGTGGCGCCCCGAACCAGGTGAGCACGCCGCTGGAGCCGGTCAGCCGGGTGTCGGAGAGGATCGACAGCCGGCCGCCGGAGGACTCGGCGGGCAGCGGGGCGACGGGATGCCCGGCGACCCGGAGGACGGCGTCCGCCTCGGCCTGCGCACCGGTCACCGTGGCGACGTGCACCACGCAGGGGCACGGCACGGGCGGCTCGGCGACCGGCAGCTTCCTGGTGAAGGACCCGCCGGCGTCGGTGGTCACGGCCCGGCCGTCGCCGTTGGCGCAGGAGTTGGTGCCGCCGATCACGCCCCGGGACGGGGTTGACCTGCCGCAGATCAGCATCATCAGCAGCGTGTGCGGCCGCCAGCCGCTCCCGCTGACGGTGACCGAACCGCCCGTGCCCGCCTGGGACGTGGACAGCTTCACGGCGGGCCCGTCCGCCGCGGCCATGGGGACGCGGAGCGGCAGCAGGAGCAGCGTGAGCACCACCGCCAGCACGGATGTCCGGGCCTTGCCGCTCACGTCACCGCTCCCGTCAACTCGACTTCCGTAGCCGTGGGTTCGTCGTCCTCGGCGGTAGTCCTACGACGCCTGCTCCGCCGTACGGCCACCGGCGCGGCCGCCGCGGCGAGCGCCCCGAGGACCCCGGTCACCGCGCCCCAGGGCACGAACCGGGCCGAGGTGTGCGTGGTGTCGTGGGCGCCGCCCGCCGCCGTGACCGTCAGCCGTACGTCGACGTCGTCCAGCGCGGGCCGGCCGGGCCACGGCTCGCTGAGGCTGCGGCGGGACGCCGGGGGCAGGTGGACCGGCAGGGTGTGTGCGGGGCGGTCCAGGACCTGGCCGAAGACGCCGTCCGCGTGCACCGCGAGTTTCGGTACGAGTGTGGTCGTACCGCGGTTGACCAGCTCGTACGTGATCCGGTCGCCGTGCACCGCCACATGTTCGACGGTCAGCGCGGACAGGGCCGGGCCGCCCACGCGCAGCCGCAGCTTCACGGCCGCCGTACGGCCGTCCGCGTCCCGGGCGGTGAGGGTGCCGGAGCGGTCGCCGGGTGCGGCACCGGTCGGCACGGTCACCGTGAACGGCACCTCGGCGCGGGTGCGTGCGGGGACGCGCAGGCCGGTCCGGGCGAACGCGATCCGCACGCCGGTGCCGCGCAGATGGACGGTGAGCGGCGTCCGGCCGCGGTTGGTCACGGACACCGTGTCCTGCAGGACCGTTCCGGGGGCACCCTCGGCGTAGAAGGAGGGGCGTCCGGCGCCGGCGGGCGCGAGGGACCAGGCTGTCGCGGCTTCCGCGTGCGGTGCGGAGGCCGGCAACAGGAACAGGGCGAGGCCGAGGACACGGGCGGCGGCGGACGGCATGGGCGGCTCCAGCGGTCGGAGGCTGCGGTTGAGCGGCGTGCGACTGGTTCAGCGGCGCGTGGCCGGGTTCCGCCGGGTCAGCCACAACGCGCCCGCCGCGCCCGCGAGGAGAACCGTTCCGCCGAGGGTGCCGAGGGCGACGGCGGAGTCCTCGGGGCCGGTCTGCGGGAGCTGTCCGCCGGAGCCGCCCGACGAGGAGGACGAGGAGGACGAGGAGGACGAGGAGGAGGACGACGATGATCCGCCGGCCGCCGTCACGTCCAGCGTCAGGGACGGCTTGGGGCTGTTGGCGGGGGTGCAGGTGGTCGTCGTACCGAGCGCCCTGATGGTGAGCGTGCCCGCCGTGAAGGTGACCTTGCCGGTCTTCTCCGGCGTGTAGGTGCCGCTCAAGTCGCTGATCTTGATGGGTGTGTTGGCGGGTATCGCGGCCGCGTTGGCCGGGCCGGTGACGGCGAGGGTGCCGCGGTCGGCGCCGCCGAGATCGATGGTGGCGCTCGGCTTCATCGCGCCCTTGCCCAGCTCGACCGGGCTGGAGGAGACGCCCTTCTGCCAGGACATGGTGATCTTGTAGCCGTTGCCGCTCTTGACACCCTTGATGTCGATGGGCGAGACGGCGCTCTTGTCGCCGATCGGCGTCTTGCAGTGGTAGTTGACGTCCACGACGTCGGCGTGGGCCGCCGGCGCGGCCAGCAGCACCGCCGAGCCGGCCAGGGCCGCGGCGGACACGAGCGCGGCGGTTCGTTGCGGGTACGACACGGTCGGTCCACCCCATTCATTCCTGACGGCATATCAGATTCGGCCGTCAAGGTACGCCGGGGGCCTTGAGGAGGGAAGACGCAGCACACGCCGGAGTTGTGTCGATCCGGCGTGCACGAAAGGGGGTTCGAGTGGAGACGGAGGCTCAGGTGACCGTGCCGGGCCGGCCACCCGAACACTCAGACAGGAGCGCCCAGTTCTGCCCAAACGGTTTTGCCCGAGCGGCCCGGGGTGCGGACGACGCCCCAGTCCAGGCACAGCCGCTGCACGATGAACATGCCGTGGCCGCCGGGGCGGCCGGCGCGGTGCGGGGTGCGGGGGGCCGGCTGGCCGGCGCCGCGGTCGGTCACCTCCACCCGGATCACCTTGTCGTCGCGGGCGAGGAGCAGCTCCTGCGGACCCTCGGCGTGCAGGCAGGCGTTGGTGACCAGCTCGGACACGACGAGCAGGACGTCCTCGGCGGCGGCCCGCCGGTCGGCGGAGGCGGCGGGCAGCCAGCCCCACGCGTACAGCGCCTGGCGGGCGAAGTCACGGGCGAGCGGGACGACCCCGCTCGCACCGTCCAGGCGCAGCCTGCGGACCTGCCGCCCCGGGGTCTCCCGCACGCCTTCGGACGGCACGGACGGCGCGGCTGCCCCCGCGGACACGCCGTCCCCCGGCGCACCCCCCTCGGACGCCCCGGAAGCGCCGCTCGGCTCCGGGCCGCGGTCGCCCGGCGAGTAAGGCCGGGTGGTGCTCATCAGCGCTTCACCTCACCGATTCACCAGTACACGATTCAAAAGCACACGACTCAAGCTCATCACGCCCGGGCCGTTTCGCCGGTTCCCCGGGCGGTCCGACACCCCGACGGCCGTCGCGTTCAGCATTCTCCTGCCCGGCGGATCCGGGGGAACACCCCCGTTCTGGGCATGACGCGCGCCGCGCCGGGCCACGGCCCCACAGGGGTCGGCCGGGGCGCGGGTCTCAGTCGGCCTCGCCGGCCAGCGCCGCCTCCAGGGAGTCATGGACGGTGAAGACCGCCCCCGCTCCGGTGATCTCGAACACCCGGGCGACCACCGGGAGCATCCCGGCCAGGTGCACTCCGCCACCGGCGGCCTCCGCCTTCAGTCGGGCTCCGAGCAGCACGTTCAGGCCGGTGGAGTCACAGAACTCCAGCCGTGAGCAGTCCACCACGAGGCGTGAGAACCCTTTGCCCAGGAGGTCGTCGAGCGGCTCGCGCAGAAGATCGGCGGTGTGGTGATCGAGCTCACCCGCCGGTGTCACTACGGCACTGGAACCCACTTCGCGCACCTCCACCAGAAGCCGGCCCGACTGTGCGCTGCCGACCATCCCGTGGTCCATGCCGTCTCTCTCCCGAGGTCGTGGCTGCTACTGACGCCCTCGAACACTACGCCTTCCTCACACTCTCCGACACCCGAACAACCTCACATAGTCGGACAGATCGCCATGGAACGCACTTGCGGTCGGCTCGCAGAAGCGGGTAGGGCTAGTAGGGACACACATCCCTACACGCCGGCTTCGGAGGCGCCGCACACCGCAGTGCACGTATCGGCTTCGGCAGCCATATGCCGAGAACGACGGAGGACACCCATGTCACCCCGGCTCGACGAATCGCCTACCCGCATCGCGACGTCGACACCCCCACCGGAACAACTGGATCACCCCCTCGATCCCGTCGACACCCACGCCCCCCTCGCGGGGCTCCCGGACATCCCCCCCTTCGACGAGGTCGACCCAGTCGACGCGCGGGCCCTGTCCAAGACCCTCTTCGAGCGGCTGACGTCGCTGGAGGAAGGCACGCACGAGTACGCGTACGTCCGCAACACGCTCGTCGAACTGAACCTCGCGCTCGTCAAGTTCGCCGCCTCCCGCTTCCGCTCCCGCAGCGAACCGATGGAGGACATCGTCCAGGTCGGCACCATCGGCCTGATCAAGGCGATCGACCGCTTCGAACTCACCCGCGGTGTGGAGTTCCCCACCTTCGCGATGCCGACCATCATCGGCGAGATCAAGCGCTTCTTCCGCGACACCTCGTGGTCCGTGCGCGTACCGCGCCGACTGCAGGAGCTGCGCCTCGACCTGGCCAAGGCCGGGGACGAACTGGCCCAGAAGCTGGACCGCGCCCCCACCGTCACGGAACTCGCCGAACGGCTCGGCCTGTCCAACGACGAGGTCGTCGAGGGCATGGCCGCCTCGAACGCGTACACCGCCTCCTCCCTGGACGCCCAGCCCGAGGAGGACGACTCCGAGGGCGCGCTCGCGGACCGCATCGGATACGAGGACCACGGGCTCGAAGGCATCGAGTACGTCGAGTCGTTGAAGCCCCTGATCGCCGAACTCCCGCCGCGGGACCGGAAGATCCTCTCGCTGCGCTTCGTCGCGGGCATGACCCAGTCGGAGATCGGCGAGGAACTGGGCATCTCCCAGATGCACGTCTCCCGGCTGCTGACGCGGACCCTGGTGCGGCTGCGCAGGGGGCTGACCCTGGAGGAGTGACCCTCCGTCACCCGCGGGAAGCGGCTCGGCCGACGACGCCGGGCCGCTTCACCCTGTTCGAGCACCCGAACCGTTATGTGGGTTACCGCGGGAAACGTCTTTTCCGAACCGGACCCCTCCATCACGATGGGCCCCCATAACTGACTGGTACGTCAGAGGTTTCGGGGGACGGAGTGTGCGGGATGGCTCAGGGCGGCGACTGGGCCGAAGCGGGCGCGGAACACGCGGACGCATCGGACGCGCGGCTGACGGAACTGCTGCGCTCCCCCACCCCGACGGCCTACCCGGCCCTGCAGGAACTGCGCCGCCGGCACCACCCGGCGGTCCTCGCCTACGCCCGGCTGTGCACCGCGAGCGAGTCCGCCGCACGCCGGCTGGCGGCGGAAGCCATCACCACGGCGGCCCGTGAGACGGCCCGCGGCCGGGAACCGAGTGTCCCGCTGCGCCACCAACTCCTGCTCCTCACCGCGCAACTGGCCGCCCGCTGGGCGACCGACGAACGCTCCGCGGGGGTGGACCCGGCCCTGCTCCTGGTCCTGAACTCCAGCGGCCTGCCCGACGGCCCGACCCCTCCCCTCCTCCCGGCGTTCCAGACGCTCCCGTCCCGCACCCAGGGCCTGATCTGGTACGGCGTCCTCGAAGCGGAACCCGTGGAGCGCACCGCGGCCCTCCTCGGCCTTAGCCGCGCGGACGTGGCCCACTGCACCCAGCCGGCCCTCAAGTCCCTGGCCGAGGCGTGCCTGAGGCACCGTCTGGCCGCCTCCGACGACCCGCGCTGCGCCGACTTCCGCCGGCTGATCGAGGAGGCGGTACGACAGGACGGCCCCCGTCGCAGCCCCGACCTGGACGCCCACCGGACCCACTGCCCGTACTGCACGGCCGCGTTCGAGGACCTGACCGCACTGCGGGACGCCCCGAGGCAGACCCTGGCGGAGGGCCTGCTGCCGTGGAACGGGACGTCGTACATCCGCCCCGACGAACCCCTCCCCGCCCCCGAACCGCCTGCCAATGCGGGGAGTTGGCCACCCGGGCGCCGCTATCTGCTGGTCTCGGCGGCCCTGGGCGTGGCCCTGCTCCCCCTGCTGGTGTTCCTGCTGTCCGCACCGGACGACCACGCGCAGGAGCCGGTGGCCGCGACGCCCACACCTCCACCGGTGACGGTGACGGCGACGGTCTCACTGACCCCGTCCCCCTCGCCGACCCCTACTCACACCACCACCAGGTCCCCGTCCCCGAAGCGGTCTTCACACCGGCCGACCCCGTCGCCACGCCCCAGCCGCACCCCGAGTCCGTCCCCCACGCCCTCGTTCTCGCCCCCGGGCAGCACCTACGCCCAGGTGGTGAACCTCGCCACGGGCCGCTGCCTCGACATCCGCGACGGCGACCTCTCCCAGGGCAACGACGTCATCACGGCCCCCTGCTCCTCCTCCCCCACCCAGCGCTGGCGCCTCGACACCTACCTGGGCGTCCTCCGCTCGGCCGCCGACTCCGACTTCTGCCTGGACAGCCGCGGCTCGACCGACCGCGGCGTGGGCATCTGGGGCTGCGACTCGGTCTACGGCTCCAACGGCCAGAACCTCCGCTTCACCGTCGCCTCCGACGGCACGATCCGCCCGGCGATCGCCATCGAGACGGCGGTGACGCCGGAGAGCTGGGGCGGGGTGGGTCTCGAGCCGTTGGACGGGGGACCGGGGCAGCGGTGGCGGGCCGGGGTCAGGTGAGGCCGCCCGCTCGTCAGGGTTTGCCGATGTCCACGACCCACACCCCGGTGCCGTCGTAGGCGTCGGGCGTGGCGCTCAGCACCTGCCCCTCGACCGGGTCCGACGCGGCTGCGTACACGGCGTGCCCGAAGCGCCAGTCCAGCCCGGCGGACACGATCTGCTCGACCGCAGCCGCACCGGCGAAGTCGAGCGGCGGGAACTCCAGACCGGGCAGGGCCCCGACGTGAGCCGCCACGCCTGGACGCTCGAGGCTTGCGGCGACGAGACAGAGCGCGGGCACATGAGCGCGCCGGGCGGGATCGTCGGCCTCGACGACGGCGAGTCCCGAGAGCAGCCGGTGACCACGGCACAGAGCGAGGACCGCCGTGTGATCGAGAATGATCACCTGCGACTCCCCGTCCGCCTGGCGACGATCGCCGCCCGCCACTCCTGAGCCTGCCGCACGTCCTCCTCGCCGAAGTCCTCACGGAGGTGGGCGCGCACATAGGCCACGGCCCGCGCCGTCCGCTCGGCCCGCTCGGCTTCGGTGGGCGTCGCGGCGACGACACGCTCGACATAGGCACGCGTACTCATGCCACGCTCTTCGGCAAGCGTGCGGAGACGGTCCCTTGTCGAGTCACTGATCTTGATCGTGGTGTCGCCCATGACGTCAGAATACATCTGAATACCGCGGAGTGTCCGGCAGATGGAGTTCGGCCGGCCCGAATGACGCGCCGCCCCCGTCAGACCACCCGCGCGCCCCGCCGCCACACGCCGGTGACCAGGGGAACGCCCGGCCGGTATGCCAGGTGCACATGGCTCGGCGCGTCCAGCAGCATCAGATCGGCGTACGCGCCGGGGCCGACGCGGCCGATGTCGTCGCGCCGCAGCGCCGCCGCCCCGCCCGCCGTGGCCGACCACACCGCCTCGTCCGGCGTCATCCCCATGTCCCGTACCGCCAGCGCGATGCAGAACGGCAGGGACGACGTGAAGGACGAGCCGGGGTTGCAGTCCGTCGACAGGGCCACCGTGATGCCCGCGTCCAGGAGGCGGCGGGCGTTCGGCCACTGGGCACGGGTGGAGAACTCGGCGCCGGGCAGGAGCGTGGCGACCGTGTTGCCGTTCGCGAGGGCGTCGACGTCCGCGTCCGTGAGGTGGGTGCAGTGGTCGGCGCTCGCCGCGTCCAGTTCGACGGCCAGCTGGACGCCGGGACCGTAGGAGAGCTGGTTGGCGTGGACGCGGGGGTGCAGGCCCCTGGCCTTGCCCGCGGTCAGGATCGTGCGGGCCTGGTCGCCGTCGAAGGCGCCCTTCTCGCAGAAGACGTCGATCCAGCGGGCGTGCGGCGCGCAGGCGTCCAGCATCTCGCCGGTGACCAGGGCGACGTAGGCCGCCGGGTCGTCGGCGTAGTCGGGGGAGACGATGTGGGCGCCGAGGTACGTCACCTCGTCGGTGTGCCGGGCCGCGATGGCGAGGGCGCGGGACTCGTCCTCGACCGTGAGGCCGTAGCCCGACTTCGTCTCGAAGGTGGTGGTGCCCTGGCGGAGCGCCTCCGCCAGATAGCGGGTGAGGTTCGCCTCCAGTTGCGCGTCGGTCGCGGCGCGGGTGGCCGCGACCGTCGTGCGGATGCCGCCCGCGGTGTAGGAGCGGCCCGACATGCGGGCGTTGAACTCCTGCGTGCGGTCGCCGGCGAAGACCAGGTGGGAGTGGGAGTCCACGAAGCCAGGCAGCACCGCCCGGCCGCCCGCGTCGACCCGGTTGTCAGTGGCGGGTGCTTTGCTGGATTCACCGGTCCACGCGACGCGGTCGCCGTCGATGACGACGGCCGCGTCCTGGATCAGGCCGAGGGGGGAGCCGTCACCGAGGGAGGGGTCGTTGGTGACCAGCGTGGCGATGTTAGTGATGACGGTGCTGCTGCTCATGGTGTCCTCTGGGGTGGCCGGTTGGGGTTCGGCGGATTCGGCGGTGGTCAGCCGCGCAGGGCGTCGATCGCTTCCGCGAGTGCCGACGGCACGTCGGGCACGAGCGCGTGCACACCGTCCCGTACGACATGGCGGCCGCCCACGATGGTGTGCCGCACGTCCGCCGCGCCCGCCGCGAATACGGCCGTCTCGGCGCCCAGCCCGGGCAGCGGCCCGGCCGTCCTGACCGAGTCGAGGGCGATCGTCGTCAGGTCGGCGAGCGCACCGGGCTCGATGGTGCCGGCGTCCGTCCAGCCGAGGGCCGCGTGGCCGTCGGCGGTGGCGGCCCGCAGCAGCGCCGAGGCGGTCCAGTGGCCCCGGGTGCGGGTGCGCAGCCGCTCGTTCAGCTCCATCGCGCGTGCCTCTTCGAGCAGGTCGATGACGGCGTGGCTGTCGGAGCCGAGGGAGAGCGGGGAGCCCGCCCGCTGGAGGGCGACGGCGGGGCCGATGCCGTCGGCCAGGTCACGCTCGGTCGTCGGGCACATGCAGGTGCCGGTACCGGAGCCGCCGAGCAGCGCGATGTCCTCGTCGGTGAGGTGGGTGTTGTGCACACCGGTGGTGCGCGGGCCGAGGACGCCGTGGTCGGCGAGCAGCCGGGTGGGGGTGCAGCCGTGCGCGGCCTGGCAGGCGTCGTTCTCCGCCGTCTGCTCGGACAGGTGCACGTGCAGCGGGGCCCGCCGCTCCTGTGCCCACCGCGCCACGGTCGCCAACTGGCCCGCGGGCACGGCCCGTACGGAGTGAATCGCCGCCCCGATCCGCGCGTGGTCCCGCTCCTTGAGAACTGCACAGCGTTCGGCCCAGGCCTCCGCGCTGCCGTCGGAGAAGCGCAGCTGGTGCGCGTCGGGTTCCGCGCCGAAGCCGGAGGAGAGGTAGGCGGTGTCCAGCAGGGTGATGCGGATACCGGCCTCGGCGGCGGCCGCGATCAGCGCCTCGCCCATGGCGTTGGGGTCGGCGTAGGGCCTGCCGCCCGGGGCGTGGTGCACGTAGTGGAACTCGCCGACGCAGGTGATGCCGGCCAGAGCCATCTCGGCGTACACCGCGCGGGCGAGGGCGTGGTAGGTCTCCGGGGTCAGGTGGTCGGCGACGGAGTACATCACCTCGCGCCAGGTCCAGAAGGTGCCGGAGCCGACCTGGACCGTGCCGCGCAGCGCCCGGTGGAAGGCGTGCGAGTGGGCGTTGGCCAGGCCGGGGAGGGTCAGTCCGCGCAGTATCCCGGCGCCGGGCGGCGGGGTGGCGACGCCGGTGTGGACGGCGGAGATCCGGCCGTCCACACCGGCGTGCACCGCCACGCCCGGCTCGACGTTCGTGTCGAGCCAGGCGTGTTCCAGCCAGTACGTCCGTGTGGTCACGTGCAGGCCAGCCCTTCCAGTACGTCGGCGAGCGCGCTCACCCCGGCCACGCAGTCGTCCTCGGCCGCGAACTCGGCCGGGGAGTGCGAGACGCCGGTGGGGTTGCGCACGAACAGCATGGCGGTCGGAATGCGCCCGGAGAGGATTCCGGCGTCGTGTCCGGCACCGGTCCCCAGGACGGGCACGTTCAGGCGGTCGCTCGCCGTCCCCAGGATGCGGCCGAGTTCGTCACGGAGCGCGTGGTCGAACTCGACCACCGGGGTGAAGGACTCCCGGACGACGTCGAGGTCGATGCCGTGGGCGTCCGCGTACTCCCGCGCGGCCTTCTCGATGCCGCCGACGACCGTGTCCAGGGTCGCCTGGTCGGCGGCGCGGGAGTCGAGCCAGCCGCGCACCAGGGAGGGGATGGCGTTGACGCCGTTCGGCTCGACGGAGATCTTGCCGAAGGTGGCGACGGCACCGGCGAGTTCGGCCTCCCGGCGGGCGGCGAGCACGGTCTCGGCGTACGACAGCATCGGGTCGCGCCGGTCGACCAGCCGGGTGGTGCCGGCGTGGTTGGCCTCGCCGCGGAAGTCGAAGCGCCAGCGGCCGTGCGGCCAGATGGCACTGGCGATTCCGACCCGGTCGCCGGACAGGTCCAGCGCGCGGCCCTGCTCGACGTGCAGCTCGACGAAGGCGCCGATACGGGCCAGCCGCTCCGGGTCGGCCCCGATGCCGTCGGGGTCGTACCCGGCGGCCTCCATGGCCTTCGGGAGGCTGATCCCGTCGCCGTCGGTGAGCCGATGGGCCTGCTCGACGGTCAGCTCCCCCGCGGTGAGCCGGGAGCCGACACAGGCCAGCCCGAACCGGGCACCCTCCTCGTCACCGAAGTTGACGATGGCGAGGGGCTTGGCGAACCGCACGTTCCTGCCGCGCAGCTCGTCCAGGGCGGCGAAGGAGGAGACGACCCCGAGAGGCCCGTCGAAGGCGCCGCCGTCCGGCACGGAGTCCAGATGCGACCCGGTGACGACGGCGTCCCCGGCGGCCGGATCCCCGAGCCAGGCCCACTGGTTCCCGTTCCGGTCGACCTCGTAGGCCAGCCCCCGCGCCTCGGCCTGTTCCTGGAACCAGGCCCGGCACTCGGTGTCGGCACCGGTCCAGGCGTAGCGCCGGTAGCCGCCGGAGGCGGAGCTGCGGCCGATCGGCAGCAGCTCCGCCCACATGCTGTGGAAGGTCACGCCTGGTCACCCTCGCGCATAGGCACCCGGACCCCGCGCTCCTGCGCGACCGACTCCGCGATGTCGTACCCGGCGTCCACGTGCCGGATGACGCCCATGCCGGGGTCGTTGGTGAGGACACGCCGGATCTTCTCGCCGGCCAGCTTCGTGCCGTCGGCCACCGTGACCTGGCCGGCGTGGATGGAGCGGCCCATGCCCACGCCACCGCCGTGGTGGATGGACACCCACGACGCACCGGAGGCCACGTTGACCATCGCGTTCAGCAGCGGCCAGTCGGCGATCGCGTCGGAGCCGTCGAGCATGGCCTCGGTCTCGCGGTACGGGGAGGCGACGGAGCCGCAGTCGAGGTGGTCGCGGCCGATGGCCAGCGGAGCCGCCAGCTCGCCGGAGGCCACCATGTCGTTGAAGCGCTCGCCGGCCTTGTCGCGCTCGCCGTAGCCGAGCCAGCAGATGCGGGCGGGCAGGCCCTGGAAGTGGACGCGCTCGCCGGCCATCTTGATCCAGCGGTGCAGGGACTCGTTCTCCGGGAAGAGCTCCAGGATCGCCTTGTCGGTCTTGGCGATGTCGGCGGGGTCACCGGACAGGGCGGCCCAGCGGAACGGGCCCTTGCCCTCGCAGAAGAGGGGACGGATGTAGGCGGGGACGAAGCCGGGGAAGGCGAACGCGCGGTCGTAGCCGGCCAGCTGGGCCTCGCCGCGGATGGAGTTGCCGTAGTCGAAGACCTCGGCACCGGCGTCCATGAAGCCGACCATCGCCTCGACGTGCTTCGCCATCGCCTCACGGGCACGCGTGGTGAAGCCGGCCGGGTCCTTGGCGGCGGCGTCGGCCATGTCCTCGAAGGCCACGCCGACCGGCAGGTAGGACAGCGGGTCGTGGGCGGAGGTCTGGTCGGTGACGATGTCGATGGGGGCGTTCATCGCGAGCAGCTGCGGGACCAGCTCGGCCGCGTTGCCGAGGACGCCGATGGACAGCGGGCGGCGGGCGTCACGGGCCTCGGTGGCCAGCTGGAGCGCGTGGTCGAGGCTGTCGGCCTTGACGTCCAGGTAGCGGTGCTCGATGCGGCGCTCGATGGCGCGCGGGTCGCAGTCGATGCAGATGGCGACGCCGTCGTTCATGGTCACGGCGAGCGGCTGGGCGCCGCCCATGCCGCCGAGGCCGGCGGTGAGCGTGATGGTCCCGGCGAGGGTGCCGTTGAACTTCTTCGCGGCGACGGCGGCGAAGGTCTCGTAGGTGCCCTGCAGGATGCCCTGGGTGCCGATGTAGATCCAGGAGCCGGCGGTCATCTGGCCGTACATGGTCAGACCGAGGGCCTCCAGACGGCGGAACTCCTCCCAGTTGGCCCAGTCGCCGACCAGGTTGGAGTTGGCGATGAGGACACGCGGGGCCCACTCGTGGGTCTGCATGACGCCGACCGGGCGGCCGGACTGGACCAGCATGGTCTCGTCCTGCTTGAGGGTCTTCAGCGTGCGCACCATCGCGTCGAAGGAGCGCCAGTCACGGGCGGCCTTGCCGGTGCCGCCGTACACGACGAGCTTGTCGGGGTGCTCGGCGACCTCGGGGTCGAGGTTGTTCTGCAGCATCCGCAGGGCGGCTTCCTGCTGCCATCCCAGGGCGCTCAGTTCCGTGCCGCGCGGTGCTCGTACGGGGCGGGGTCCCGACATCGTCTGCCTCCTCCTGTTGCTATCTCTATTCACATCCTGACTGTCTGAATAGAACTAGTCAATACGTCGGCCGCAGCCCGTCCGCGCGTCGCGGGTGTTTGGCTGGAATCACCCGAACACGCGGGCAGGGCGACAGGAGGAGCGGTCGTGGATCAGGACACCGACAGCGAGGCCCGGGAGCGGGCCGCCCGGCGGGACGAGGCGGTGCGCGGCGCGGTGGAGCAGGGGCTGCTGGGGCCGGACGCGGCCGTGGTGGCGCTGCTGGACGTCACCGGCATCCGGGAGTCGGCGGCGGCCCTGCGGGCGGCGTTCGACGCGGTATCGGCGCCGGGGACGCCGGTGCTGCACGCCTTCGCGGTGAAGGCGACCCCGCTGGTGCCGGTACTGCGTCTGCTGCACGAGGAGGGCATCGGAGCGGAGGTGGCGAGCCCGGGCGAGCTGGCGCTGGCGCGGGCGGCGGGGGTGCCGCCGGACCGGACCGTGCTCGACTCGCCCGCCAAGACCCCGGCCGAGCTGCGCGAGGCGCTCGCGCTGGGCATCGCCGTCAACGCGGACAACCCGCAGGAGCTGGACCGGCTCGACGCCCTCGTCCGGCCGGCGCCCGGCCGGTCGCCGCTCGGCATCCGGGTCAACCCGCAGATCGGCGGCGGCACCATCGGGGCGACCTCGACGGCGACGGAGACCTCCAAGTTCGGGGTGGCCCTGCGCGACGAGGGGGCCCGGGAGTGGGTCGTGCGGGCGTACGCGGACCGGCCGTGGCTCACCCGGCTGCACGCGCACACCGGTTCGCAGGGCATCCCGCTGCCACTGCTGGCGCGGGGCGTGGCGGAGGCGTACGCGCTCGCGGAGGAGATCAACGCGCGGATCGGGCGGCGGCAGATCGACACGCTCGACATCGGCGGCGGGCTGCCGGTCGACTTCACGGCGGAGGCGACGGCGCCGACGTACGCGCAGTACGCGCGCCTGCTGGCCGATGAGGTGCCGGGGCTGTTCGACGGGCGGTACGGGCTGGTGACCGAGTTCGGGCGGTCGCTGCTGGCCCGGCACGGCACGGTGGTGGCGCGGGTGGAGTACACCAAGAGCTCCGGCGGGCGGCGGATCGCGGTGACGCACGCGGGCGTGCAGGTGGCCACGCGGACCGTGTACGCGCCCGGGGCGTGGCCGCTGCGGATCGCCGCGTACGACGCCAAGGGGCGGCCCCGGTCGGGCCCCGAGGTGGTGCAGGACGTGGCCGGCCCGGCCTGCTTCTCGGGCGACCTGCTCGCCGAGGGGCGCACCCTGCCCCTGCTGGAGCAGGGCGACTACGCGGCGGCGCTGGACACGGGCGCGTACTACTTCGCCCACCACTACGCCTACAACTCCCTAGCCCGGCCGGGGATCTACGGCTTCGCGCCGGACGGCACGGGAGACGTGGCCTTCGCGACCGTGCGGGAGCCGCAGACCGTGGCGGAGGTCGTGGCCGAGTCCGGCGGGGCGCACACGTCCGCGCTCACCACCCTGCGCACCCCCAGGAGCCGTTGACGCACCCCGGGTACACCTCGAACAACTGGATCAACTGCCGTGAAACAGTCGTCAGTTGACCCACACTAGTACGCCGGACGCATGTTCCACCGGAAAATGCCAAAGCACTCACCTCTCGCGCATACGTTGCGTAGTGTCCCTGTCACTCAACCGGAGTCACAGGCGGGAGGGAAGCCAGGGTGCCCGGAATCGACGAGTGCTTGCTGGAAGCGATGCGGTTGCCCGGTGCCCGGGGGGCCTCCCTGGTGGACTGGACGAGCGGACTGGCTCTGGGCACCGTCGGGGACGCCCCCGGCGGTGACCACGAGACCACCGCGGCCGAGGCCGCCGAACTGGCCCGGCTGGCCGCCGAACACGGCGCCTTCGCGGCCGGGGACGGCGGCGACATCGGCCCGCCCGTCGAGGACGTGATCGTCAGCAACCACGACAGCTACCACCTGCTGCGGTTCGTGGACACGTCCTTCGACAGCAGTGTCTTCCTGCACCTGTGGCTGGGCCGGGAGGAGGGCAATCTCGCCCTCGCCCGGATCCGGCTCGGCGAGATGGCCGCCCGGTTGGTGCTGGGATGACGATGGTCGAAACGCCTCCGCCGCTGCCGGTGCGGGACAAGGCCGCGGCCCAGGACCGTACGGCGGGCGCGCTGTCCCCGATGCTCCGGCGGCTCGCCGAGGAGCAGGCCACCGGCGTCCTCGTCCGCGAGCACGGCACCCTGCACCTCGCCGAGGGCCGGGTGGTGCACGCCGAGAGCCCCCATGCCCCTGGTCTCGACGTGCTCCTCACGGCCCACGGCACCCTGGCCACGACCGCCTGGCAGCGGGCGGCCGAGCAGGCCGACGGTCCGGGGAACGCGGCCCGGCTGCTGCTGGACGCCGGGCTGCTGCCGGAGGGCGCGCTGGAACTGTGCCACCTGGACGCGCTGTACGACGCCGGGTACTTCGCCCTGTCACCGAGCAGCGCCCCGGGCCGCTTCCGGTACGCCCGGGCACCCCGCCCCGGCCCGCTGCCCTCGGTTCCGGTCATCGCGCTGGAACGCGAGACGCTGCGGCGCCGGCTGCTGCTGCACCGCCTGTGGCCCGACCCGGCGGCCGACAGCGCGCCGCTGATCCGCGCCGACCCGGCCGCCACGGCGCCGGTCACCCCCCGCCAGCGGGCGGTCCTGGACCGGGTGGACGGCGTCCGCACGGCTCCGGAGATCGCCCGCAACCTGGGCCGGCAGGCCTTCCACACGCTGGTGGACGTACGGCGGCTCGCGGCGGCCGGACTCCTCAGGCCGATGCCCGTGGCCCCCGCCCCGCCGCCGGTTCCCCCGGCTGCCCCGCTCACGGTCACCGACCCCGACATCGCGCTGCTGAAGAGGCTCAGGGATGCGCTGGAGGCGCTTTGAACGGCACCAACCCGCCGAGAGGAGAGAGCTGATGGTGTCCGCGCAGGACCTCGACGCCGTCCTGGACGAACTGCGCCGCCTGCGGACCCGCGTGCCGCAGCTCACCGGCGCCCTCGCGGCCGGCGTCGACGGTCTCGCCGTCGCCCACGACACTCCCGGTGTCGACCCGGAGGGCCTGGCGGCACTCACCGCGGCCGCGCTCGGCGTCGCCGTACGGATGACCGACGCCACCGGGAACTCAGGTTTCCGGGAGCTGCTGGTGCGCGGCGAGAACGGCTACGTCGCCACCTACGCGGCCGGCCGCACCGCCGTGCTGACGCTGCTCGCCGAGGACCGGGTCAACGTCGGCCGGCTGCATCTGGAGGGCCGCCGCGCGGCCGCCCGCGTCGGGGAACTGCTCGACGCCGCCGAAGCCGCCGCGGAGGCCACCCGGTCGGCCACCAGGACCACACCCGCACCACGGACCAGAACTACGCGCGCGCCACGCACCACGACCGAGGCGCGCACCGCAACCGACAGCTGAAAGGATCACCATGGCCAACACCGAGATTGCACTGAAAGAAGCGCTGACCTCCATCGAGGGCGCCACCGGCGTCGCCCTCGTCGACTACACCAGCGGCATGGCGCTGGGCACGATGGGCGGCGGCAAGAGCTTCGACCTGAACGTGGCCGCCGCCGGCAACACGGACGTGATCCGCGCCAAGATGCGCACGATGGAGCACCTGGGCCTCAAGGGCGACATCGAGGACATCCTGATCACGCTGTCGGGCCAGTACCACCTGATCCGCCTGCTCAAGGGCCGCGGCGGCAACGGCCTGTTCCTCTACCTGGTCCTGGACGCGAGCCGGGCCAACCTGGCGATGGCCCGGCACCAGCTGAAGAGGATCGAGGGGGACCTGGAGGTCTAGCCGGTCAGACCGGCGCTGCGGCGCGGCGACGGGTCCCGCCCGGGGCCGCGTCGCCGGCCGCGAGGCCCGTCCCGCGCAGGCCCTTCACGGCCGTGCCCGCCGGGCTCCCGCCCCGCCGGTCGAGCCAGTCGACCCGCACCCACAGCAGGGTGTCCTCGGCCCGCTCGCGCCGCCCGAGCCAGGCGGCCTTCAGCCGCAGCCCGGTGCCGGCCCCGGCGAGCAGCATGCCCCCGGCCGCGGGTACCGCGAAGGAACTGCCGAACGCGACGGCGAACGCGAGCAGCACCCACCAGCGGTGTCCCCGCCGCCAGGTGCGCACGGTCACCGCCCGGTCCTGAAGGACATCGAACTTGCCCGCACGGGCGGCCCCGCGGGCGAGGGCGGCGTACCGCCCGCGCCGCACCAGCGCCACGACGGTCGCGGTGATCAGGAACAGCGCGGCTCCCGCGAGCACGCCGATCCGGCGCCCGGTCATCCCGGGCAGCAGGACCCCGATCCCCGCGGCGAACACCCCGAACCACCACAGCGGTGCGGCCCCGGCCTGTACGACCACGGCCACCCGGGCCAGCCCCTGTCCTCCGCGCGCCACGATCCGCCTCCTCGTCGTTTCGGCACAGTGCTGTCGGCCGGGCACGGTAGCGAGCGAACGTGAGACGAGTCTGAGAGCGCGCCAGGCCGTTCGGCCCGGTCGGCTCGGTCGGCCTATTCGACGAACAGTCCGCGGGCGGCCGCGTGCGCGTCGAACTCCTCCAGCCGGGCCTGGGCGTCCGGCAGGTCGTCGCAGAGCGCCTCCAGCAGCACCCGCCCGAGCAGCATGGGCGCGCACGCGGTGTCGAAGGCGAGCCCGGTGCCGACGGCGGCGGGCAGCAGCAGGTCGGAGTACTTGGCGACGGGCGCGAAGGCGGAGTCGGCGACCGTGACGACGGTCAGGCCCGCCTCCCTGGCGTAGGCGAGGGTGTCGACGACCTCGCGCGGATGCCGGGGCAGCGCGAAGCACAGCAGGGCGGAGGCGCCCGCGCGGACGGCCGCGTCGATGCGGTCGTGGATCATCGTGCCGCCCTCGTTGAGCAGCCGGACGTCCGGGTGGACCTTGGCGGCGAAGTACGCGAAGCCGTACGCCTGGGAGGCGGCGGCGCGCAGCCCGAGCACCGGCAGCGGGCGGGAGGCGGCCAGGACCCGGCCGGCCCGCTGCACCGGGCGGGGGTCGGCGAGCAGCTCCGCGAGGTGCTTCAGGTTCTCGATCTCGGCCTCGACGGCCTGCTGGTACTCGTTGTAGGAGCCCGCCTCCGCGGCCGGTTCGGCGGGCACGACCTCGCGCAGGTGCTTGCGCAGCGCGGGGTAGCCGTCGAAGCCGAGGGCGACCGCGAACCGGGTCACCGACGGCTGGCTGACCCCGGCCAGCTCGGCCAGCTCCACGCTGGACAGGAAGGGCACGTCGGCGGCCCGGCGCACCATGCTGTGCGCGATGCGGCGCTGGGTGGGCGTGAGCCGGTGTCCCTCGAAGAGCGCCTGCAGCCGGGCGGCCGGGCTGTCCGCCGCAGCGGACATCGCTTCGGAAGCCGCCTCGGTCGTCACACCGGTACTCCTGTCCACGCTCATGCCGTGATCCGCCTCCCCCTCCAGATGTCCGGGGAGAGTACAGCGTGTCCCACCGATGCGTCCGTGATACGAGACGACAGCAAACCCGGGCTCCCCTCAGCTATTCACACACCAAGAACTCTGCATGACGTTATGCAGCCGGGCAAGGGGCGGTATCGCC
Source organism: Streptomyces sp. NPDC001450 (assembly GCF_053597295.1). NCBI lineage: Bacteria > Bacillati > Actinomycetota > Actinomycetes > Kitasatosporales > Streptomycetaceae > Streptomyces > Streptomyces sp. NPDC001450. Next base: position 9,354 of record NZ_JBSFHY010000048.1, on the reverse strand, counting down.
GTGGCGATGATCCGACGACGAAACGGCCAAGTGTCGTTAAACCGACACTCAGGGTGATCGGACGACTGCTTACGGTGAATGTGCGCTACTGGCACGACTCCTGAGGAAGCGTCATGGCCTCCAACCGCAGGGCCTTCCTGACGGCCACCGCCGTCACCGCCCTGACCGCCGCCCCGGCGACGGCCGCCCCCGGTCCCCGTCCCCTCCCCCCGAGCACGGCGCACACCGCGCGCACCGCCCTCGACGAACTCCTCGCGGGCAACCGCCGCTACGCCGCCGGCCACCCCCGCCACCCGCACGACAGCCCCGGCCGGCGCCACCTGCTGGCCGCCACGCAGCACCCGTTCGCGGTGATCGTCGGCTGCATCGACTCCCGGGTGCCGCCGGAGCTGGTCTTCGACCTCGGACTCGGCGACGTGCTGTGCATAAGGACCGCCGGCCAGGTGCTGGACGAGGCCGTGCTCGGCTCCATCCAGTACGGCGTCCAGGAGCTGGGCGTCCCGCTGGTGCTGGTGCTCGGGCACGAGCGCTGCGGGGCCGTCGCCGCCACGCTGGACCGTCTGCGCACGGGCGCACCGGTGCCGGGCCATCTGGAACTGCTGGTGGACGAGATCGCCCCCGCCGCCCGCCGCACCCGGGCGCTGCCCGGCGACTGGGCCGAGCACACCATGCGCGCCCACACCGCCTGGGTCCGGGATGTGATCCGCGCCGACCCGGCCTTCACCTCGGCCCACATCGCGGCCGCCCGCTCCGACCTCGACACAGGGCTCGTGTCCCTGCTGCCCTGAACCCACCCCCCTGAAGAAGCCATGAACCTGAACCGAGCCCTGTCCGTCCTGCCCTCCCGCGCCGACCTGGAGTCCTGCGGGGTGCTCACGGCCGGCGGCGCCGGTGCGAAGAGGGGGGCTGTCCCCAGTGCGGCGGGCGTGACCGCTCCCTAGGGTGGAGCGCATGAGCGCACTGGACTCTCGGGACGTCGATCTCAAGAAGGACCTCGACGCCACCGTGCGGGCACGCAGGGAACTGGGCGAGGAGTACGACTCCGCGCTGGTCGAGTCCTTCCTGGAGAAGGTCGACCAGCGGATCGACGACGTGGTGGACCGCCGGGTGCGGCGGCACCTGGCCGAGCAGCGGATGGCGGACGCGCGCGGTGCCCGGCGGCCCAAGGGTGCCGACACCTGGGCCGAGCGCGTCGGCTTCGCGATCGTCTCGCTGGTGCTGGCGATCCCGCTGTCCGCGATCGGCGGCACCTTCGCGGGGATGACCGGGGTGGTGACCACCTGGGCCGGCATCGTCGGCGTCAACGCGGCCCAGGCGGTCCGGCACAACCCGCAGATCCTCGCCGGGCGCCGGGCCTCCCGGGAGAACTGAGCGCTTCACGCCTGCCGGGTCGGCAGCACCATGATCTGGCGCAGGTTGACGTGCCGGGGGCGGCTGGTGGCGTAGGCGACGACGTCCGCGACCTCCGTCGCCGCGAGGCTGCCGATCGCCGCCAGCATGCCGTCCAGCTGCCCGGACAGCTCCGCGTTGCCGACGTGGACCTTGAGCTCGGTCTCCGTGAGCCCCGGCTCGATGTTGGTGACCCGCACGTCACGCGGCCCCAGCTCGGTGCGCAGGGACTGCGAGAGATAGGTGACGGCGGCCTTCGTGGCGCCGTACACCGCGTAGTTGGGGAAGGTGACGTGGGCGCCGATGGACGACACGTTCACGAGGTCGGCGGTGCGGCCCTCGGCGGCCGCGGCCACCAGGTCGGCGGTGAAGGCGCGGATGACCCGCAGCACGCCGGTCACGTTGGTGTCGAGCATGCGCCGCCACTCGTCGAGCCGGCCGTCGTCGACGGGGTTCGGCAGCATCACCCCGGCGTTGTTGACGACCAGGTCGACGGGCCCGTAGGCCTCGTGGACCAGGTCCCGGGCGGCCTCGACGGACGCGTCGTCGGTGACGTCGGCGGCCACCACCAGCGCCTCGCCGCCCTCGGCCCGGATCTTCCCGGCGACGGTCTCCAGCCGGTCCGCGCGCCGGGCGAACAGCGCCACCCGGGCGCCCTGCGCGGCCAGTTGCCGGGCGACGGCCTCGCCGATGCCGCTGGCGGCTCCGGTGACGACGGCGGTACGGCCGGACAGGTTCTCGTACGACATGGTGTTCTCCCTGGTCGGGTGCCGGGGCGTCGCCCCGGCGGCTGACACCACCCTCGCCGGGTCCGGCGGGCGTACCCAGGGATGCGTTTTTCCTGGGTCTGCCAGTACCAGGCTGAAAGACCGCCGCTCCCCTACGATCGACCCCATGGACGGGGACCTCGGAGACTTCCTGCGCTCGCGCCGCGCCCGCATCCAGCCCGAGGAGGTGGGGCTGCCCGTGCACGGGCGGCGCCGCGTACCGGGCCTGCGCCGCGAGGAGGTGGCGCAGCTCGCGGGCGTGAGCGTGGACTACTACATCCGCCTGGAGCAGGGGCGCGGCCCTGGGAGCCCCTCCCGGACGAAGTCCGGGGGAGTCTCGGACGCCGTGCTGGACGCGATCGCGCGGGTGCTGCGGCTGGACGAGACCGAGCACGCGTACCTGCGTACGGTGGCCCGGCCGCGCGGGCGCCGCGAGCGCCGTCCGGCCGCGCCCCGGGTACGGCCGGGCGTGCAGCTGCTGTTGGACAGCATGGAGCGGACGCCCGCGTTCGTGCTGGGCCGCAGCATGGACGTGCTCGCCTGGAACGCGCTCGGCGACGCGGTGGGCGGCTTCAGCCGCATGGCACCGGGCGAACGCAACATGCCGCGCCAGGTCTTCCTCGACCCCGCCGCCCGGGACCTCTACCCCGAGTGGGCCGCGGTGGCCGCCCAGACCGTGGCCAACCTGCGCATCGGGGCGGGCCGGTACGCCGACGACGCCGCGCTGTGCGCCCTGGTCGGCGAACTCTCCCTCAAGAGCGAGGACTTCCGCCGGCTGTGGGCCGACCACGAGGTCAAGGAGTGCGCGTACGGCGTGAAGCGCGTCCGGCATCCCGTGGCGGGCCTGCTCACCCTCCCGTACGAGACGCTGACCGTCCCGGCGGACCCGGAGCAGACGATGGTGGTGTACACCCCTGAGCCGGGGTCGGAGACGGCGGAGAGGCTTGCCCTGCTGGGCAGTTGGGAATCGGCTCACGCCCGCTGAAAGAGTCATGCGCGGGGACCGCCGCACCCCCGTTTCCGGGGGGCGGGACGACGGCGGTCCCCGCGAGGGACGCGGGCCGGGTCAGGGCCGGGCTTGCGCGTCCTAGGCGTCCATGGAGGTCCGGGAGCCGCTCCGGAGGTCCTTGACGCCGTTCGGCGCCGGCCGGGGCGGGGAGCCGCTCCCGCCCTGCCGACGCCCACTAATCTGCCTGACCCGTGTTAAGCGGGTGCTGCGCGCACGTGACGCGCTCGTACCACTTCCGAAACGGCTCGATCGGCCGCGGTCACCGCAAGTTCGCCGCCGCCACGGGCAGTTCACCACAGGTTTGCTACTTGTTCCCGCCCTTGGCCAGGAAGGCCAGCAGGTCCTGCCGGCTGACCACTCCGGTCGGCTTGCCCTCGACCAGGACGATCGCCGCGTCCGCCGAACCCAGCACCGACATCAGGTCGCCGACCGGCTCGCCGGAGCCGACCTGGGGCAGCGGGGAGGACATGTGCTTCTCCAGCGGGTCGTCGAGCGAGGCCCGCTTGTTGAACAGGGCGTCCAGCAGCTCCCGTTCCACGACCGAGCCGACCACCTCGGCGGCCATCACGTCCGGGTGCCCGGCGCCCGGCTTGACGACCGGCATCTGCGAGACGCCGTACTCGCGCAGCACCTCGATGGCCTGGCCGACGGTCTCCTCCGGGTGCATGTGCACCAGGGACGGGATGGAGCCGCCCGCCTTGTCGTTGAGGACGTCGGCGACGCGGGCGCTGGGGCCCTCGTCCTCGAGGAAGCCGTAGTCGGCCATCCACTCGTCGTTGAAGATCTTGCTGAGGTAGCCGCGACCGCTGTCGGGCAGCAGCACGACGACGACGTCGTCCGGGCCCAGCCGCTCGGCGACCTCCAGCGCGGCCACGACGGCCATGCCGCAGGAGCCGCCCACCAGCAGGCCCTCCTCCTTGGCGAGGCGCCGGGTCATCTGGAAGGAGTCCTTGTCGGACACGGCGACGATCTCGTCGGCCACGGTCCGGTCGTAGGCGGTGGGCCAGAAGTCCTCGCCCACGCCCTCGACCAGGTACGGCCGCCCGGAGCCGCCGGAGTAGACCGAGCCCTCGGGGTCGGCGCCGATGACCTTGACCTTGCCGTCGCTGACGTCCTTCAGGTAGCGGCCGGTGCCGGAGATGGTGCCGCCGGTGCCCACGCCCGCCACGAAGTGGGTGATCTTACCCTCGGTCTGCTCCCACAGCTCGGGGCCGGTCGAGTGATAGTGCGAGAGCGGGTTGTTGGGGTTGGAGTACTGGTCGGGCTTCCAGGCGCCCGGCGTCTCGCGGACCAGCCGGTCGGAGACGTTGTAGTACGAGTCTGGGTGCTCAGGAGCGACGGCGGTCGGGCAGACCACGACCTCCGCGCCGTACGCCCGCAGCACGTTGATCTTGTCGGTGCTCACCTTGTCGGGGCACACGAAGATGCACTTGTAGCCCTTCTGCTGGGCCACGATGGCAAGCCCGACGCCGGTGTTCCCGCTGGTCGGCTCCACGATGGTGCCGCCCGGCTTGAGCTCGCCGCTCTGCTCGGCCGCCTCGATCATGCGCAGGGCGATGCGGTCCTTCACGGAGCCGCCCGGGTTGAAGTACTCCACCTTGGCCAGGACGGTGGCCTGGATGCCCTTGGTCACGCTGTTGAGCTTCACCAGCGGGGTGTTGCCGACGAGGCTGATCATCGAGTCGTGGAATTGCACCGTTGTCTCCGGTTGCTTGCAAAAAACAGTGGTCGTATGTGGTTCCGCCAGCCTAAGGCCCCTGGGTGACGCGGGGCGGGCGTTCACTCCCCGTTGAGATTGGCGAACGGGCTGTACGGGGCAAGGAGTGGGTGTACGGCTACGAGGAGGTGGCGGCGACGCATGACGAGCATGTCGAGGGCGAGGGTGGCCCGGCGCATCGCGGCCGGAGCGGCGTACGGCGGTGGCGGGGTCGGGCTGGTCGGGGCGGCCGCCGTCGGCCTGCTGCTGGCGGAGCTGCAGCTGGCCCGGCGCCAGGTGGGCAACGGCAGCGGCGGGCGGGTGCCGGTGGCCGAAGGCGTGTACGGCACCTCGTACGACCTCCCCGGTGAACCGCCGCTCAGACTGAGCATGCTCGGCGACTCGACGGCGGCCGGGCAGGGTGTGCACCGGGCGGGGCAGACGCCGGGTGCGCTGCTGGCGTCGGGATTGTCCGCGGTGGCGGAGCGCCCGGTGGAGCTGCGGAACGTGGCGTTGCCGGGGGCGCAGTCGGACGACCTGGACCGTCAGGTGACGCTGGTGCTCTCGTCCCCGTATCCGCTCCCCGACATCTGCGTGATCATGATCGGCGCGAACGACGTCACGCACCGGATGCCGCCGACGCGTTCGGTACGGCACCTGTCGGCGGCGGTACGACGACTGCGCACGGCCGGCGCGGAGGTGGTGGTCGGCACGTGTCCCGACCTCGGCACCATCGAGCCGGTGCAGCAGCCGCTGCGGTGGCTGGCCCGCCGGGCCTCGCGGCAGCTGGCGGCGGCGCAGACGATCGGGGTGGTGGAGCAGGGCGGGCGGACGGTGTCCCTGGGCGATCTGCTCGGACCCGAGTTCGAGGCGAATCCGCGGGAGCTGTTCGGGCCGGACAACTACCACCCCTCGGCGGAGGGGTACGCGACGGCGGCGATGGCGATCCTGCCCACCGTGTGCGCGGCGCTGGGGCTGTGGCCGGCGGAGGAGGAGCGGCCGGACGTGTCCCGCAACGAGGGCTTCCTGCCGGTCGCCCGGGCTGCGGCGGAGGCGGCGTCGGAGGCGGGCACGGAGGTCACGGCGGCGATGCCCACCGGTCCGCGGGGGCCTTGGGCGTTGCTCAAGCGCCGGCGCCGGCGCCGGGTGCCCGAGGCCGAGCCTGCGACTCCGTCCACGTGACCCCCTGGGGGCTCCGCCCCCTGGGTGGGCCGCCACGGCCAAGCAAGCGCTTAGTAAATTGCGGTCAGTGTCACACTGCGACACCAGTGACCTGAACCATACGGCCGGGTAACTTCCCAAGCGGCCCTGCCCGAACTCCGTATGCCACTGGAGCCGTGATGCCCGAAGCCGTCATCGTCTCGACCGCCCGCTCCCCCATCGGCCGCGCCGGCAAGGGTTCCCTCAAGGACCTGCGCCCCGACGACCTGACCGCGACCATCATCCAGGCCGCGCTCGCCAAGATCCCCGAGCTGGACCCGCGGGACATCGACGACCTGATGCTCGGCTGCGGCCTCCCCGGCGGGGAGCAGGGCCACAACCTCGGCCGCATCGTCGCCGTACAGATGGGCATGGACCACCTGCCGGGCTGCACGATCACCCGTTACTGCTCCTCCTCGCTGCAGACCTCCCGCATGGCCCTGCACGCCATCAAGGCCGGCGAGGGCGACGTCTTCATCTCGGCCGGTGTCGAGACGGTGTCCCGCTTCGCCAAGGGCAGCTCCGACGGTCTCCCGGACACGCACAACCCCTTCTTCGCCGAGGCCGAGGCCCGTACCACCGCCGTCGCCGGGCAGGAGGGCACCACGTGGCACGACCCGCGTGAGGACGGGCTGGTCCCGGACGCGTACATCTCGATGGGCCAGACCGCCGAGAACCTGGCCCGCTGGAAGGGCGTCACCCGCCAGGAGATGGACGAGTTCGGCGTCCGCTCGCAGAACCTCGCCGAGGAAGCCATCAAGAACGGTTTCTGGGAGCGCGAGATCACCCCGGTGACCCTCCCCGACGGCACGGTCGTCAGCAAGGACGACGGCCCGCGCGCGGGCGTCACCCTGGAGGGCGTGGCGGGCCTCAAGCCGGTCTTCCGCCCGGACGGCCTGGTCACGGCCGGCAACTGCTGCCCGCTGAACGACGGCGCGGCCGCGCTGGTCATCATGAGCGACACCAAGGCTCGCGAGCTGGGCCTGACCCCGCTCGCCCGCATCGTGTCGACCGGCGTCTCCGGCCTCTCCCCGGAGATCATGGGCCTCGGCCCGGTCGAGGCCAGCAAGCAGGCGCTGCGCCGCGCCGGCCTCACCGTCGACGACATCGACCTGTTCGAGATCAACGAGGCCTTCGCCGCCCAGGTGATCCCCTCCTACCGGGACCTCGGCATCGACATCGACAAGCTGAACGTCAACGGCGGCGCCATCGCCGTCGGCCACCCCTTCGGCATGACCGGCGCCCGCATCACCGGCACGCTCATCAACTCGCTGCAGTGGCACGACAAGCAGTTCGGCCTGGAGACGATGTGCGTCGGCGGCGGCCAGGGCATGGCCATGGTCATCGAGCGCCTCAGCTGACCTGATCCACCCTCGGTAGCCGAGCGGGTACGGCAGGTCAGGAAGCGGCCCAGAACCCGGAGAACACCCGGGTTCCGGGCCGTTTTGTGATCCAATCTCCCCCAGGATGTGACCTATCTCCCTCACTGGGGGTATCACTGCAGGTCAGCGCAGGTCAGCGCGGTGACGGACGAAACCACGAACCCAAAGTCCTGTCCGTTTCGTGACGTTACGCACTGACAGCTGCTTAGTCCGCCCTTCAAGCTGATGTAGGAAGTCGGGGGTCGACTTTGAACCTGGGAGTACGTCAGTGAGCGCCATGCCGATCGCCCTGCTGCTCACCACGGCCGCCACGGGCGCCGTGGGCGTCGCCGTCCTGCGCACCGTCCTGAAGCTGCGCCGCCAGCTCACGGAGCTGCAGACCCAGCTCGCCGAGAACCAGGCCACCGCCCTCGGCGCGCTGCTGCCCGCAGCCCGCACGACCACCGACACGGACGGGATACGCGCGGCCGTGGCCGAGGCGCTCGCCGAGGAGCGCGAGCGCGAGCTGGCCGAGGCCCGTGCGTTCTGGGCCGCCCAGGAGGCCCGTGACGCCTCCGACGCGCCCTCCCTGCTGGGCCTTCCCGACAGCGACCTGTTCCTGCCCCGGCAGGCCGACTTCGCCGGCCTGGAGCCGCTGGAGCCGGTCTCCGAGCCGGCCACCGAGGCCGACGAGTTCTCCCCGAAGGACTTCGTCCAGGGAGGCGCCTCCACGGACTCCCCCGAACTGGCCGCGGCCCGCCGCCGCCACCCCTCGCACCCCGACTTCGTCCCGGTGCAGTCGCCGGCCGTGAACGACCACGAGCGCACGGTGACCACGCTGGAGCAGCTGGCCGCGGACCAGGTCGAGCTCTCCGACGTCCGCCCCGGCCCCCTCGGCACCCTCGACGTCTACGTCTTCGCCGACGGCACGACCCTGTGCATGACCCCCGGCCACCGTGAGACCGCCGAGCACCTGGCAGCGGCTCTCCGCGACGGCGAGACCCCGTACCTCCTCGGCGGCTCGGGCATATCGGGCGCCTACACCCTGACCTTCGCCTGCGGCAAGGACACGGTCTACATCCTGGCCGACCGGGTCATCGCCTCGCTCTGACGTCAGACCCCGGCTCTTTTGCGGGCCTCCTCCACGAACTCCACCGCCTCGGCGACCTGGTCCGCGCTCTCCAGCAGCACCGCCAAGTCGTGCCCCGCCACCATGATTTGGTCGGCGGCCGCGAACATCCCGGCGTCCGGCATCTCCCGGGGCTCCGCACCGGGCTCCTCCAGCAGCTGTGCCCGCCGCGAAAGCTCCCTGGCCGCGGCCAAGGCCTCGGCCGCGGCGCCTCGTTGGAGCCGGCTCTGCGGAGCCGCCCGCAACCGGTCGGCGAAGTGATCCACTGCTCGGGTCAAGGGCGTCGTATCAACCACGCGCCGAGCGTAACGCGCCACACTGTTGCCAATACGCGAACGCTCAGGCACGGTGACGTGAAGGACCGGCTTACATCCCCTTTGCGTTCGGAGGCGCCGATGTCCCAGCTCTTCTCCGAGGAGACCCACCGCAATCTGCTCGCCCGCATCCCCCACTGCACCGGTCGCGAAGTCTCCGACTGGCTGCGCACCGTTGAAGAAGGCCCCGCCCTGTTCCGCTTCGAGGAGAAGGTCAGCTGGCTCCGGCACGAGTACGACCTCGCGTACGGCCACGCGAAGGCGATCGTCCACGAGTACGACCTGAGGAGGGCAGCGCGCAAGCTGCTCTGAGACGCCGAGAGGGCCCCGGGGCCACGCGGCGGTAGCCGCATGTGTGACAGCCCGGGGCCCTCTCGCACGACCGGCGTGCCGGCTAGGAGTTGTCCGGGCGATCACGTGCGAAGCCAGATGGTGAGGGCTGCGGCGGTTGCTGTGCCGAGGTATACGTAGCCACGCTTGTCGTAGCGG
>NZ_JBSFHY010000047.1:0-83903 GCF_053597295.1 Streptomyces sp. NPDC001450 | reverse complement strand
CCTTCGGCGATCGGCCTGCGGCCGACCCTTGACACGGCTCGCTCCAGCACGGGGAAGAAGCGAGCGGGCGGCCCGGGGAAACTGGGCGGCTTGGCCCTGTTGACCCCTGGGGTGGGCTGCGTTCGTGCCGTTGACCGAGGGGGCGCGGGCGCGCTGTGGCGGCACGCCGGGTGGAAACAGCGGGTGCAGGCCCGTGGCTGCCGGCGGCCCGTACGCCGGGTGGGTGCGGCGACCGCCCCGTTCGTCACAAGCGCCCCGCCCGCCCCACGTAGACGGTGGGTGGAAGATTTGCGCCAGAAGGTCTGGGAAAGGCACGGGTCAGAAGCTTGACTGTGTTTCCGCGGTGGAACAGATCTGCCACTCGTTGCCCAGGCTCTCAAAAAGATGCGTCGAGGATGCTGTTCGCCGAGACGGTCACCGGAATGGAATGTTGAGCCAAGGACTGCCGGGGTCGGACATCAGGATCCGGTGGGCCTCCACCATGTCCTGATACCAGTCCCCGAACTCCTCGTCATCGAAGTGGAGACAGCGGCCGAGGATGTAGCCGGCGGAGAAGTCCTGCCAGGACTTGTAGGACAGGGAGGCCGCTCGCCCCGCCTTGATGACGGCGGACTCGGCCTCTGCGAGTGTGCCGAACCGGGCACCCAGCCCCCACCGGGCCATTTTCGAGGCGCGACCGAGATCCCAGGCGTCGAGGGACGACACGTACTGGTTCTCGTCGAGCACACCGTCGGCACGCATCCGGGCCTCGTAGCGGGTGATACGCCCGATGAGCCGCTGCACACCCTCGACGCGGGCCTCGACCTCGGACTCCGGTCGGGGATCGGTTGTGGTGACGCCATCTTCGGACACCACGATCGAACCCTCGGACTTCGCGCGGATGACGTTGGCGGCGGCCTGCCGCCAGTACCCCAGGTCGACGTGCCCGCCGAAATCCCGGGCGATGGTCCGGCGCAGATCGAGGGCGAAATCCCAGACCGAGCTGTGCTGCTCGCAGGCGAGGAGGTCGCGGAGGTAGTCCTGCCACTCCTCGCGGGTGGTGATGCCCCACCATTCGCGAAGCCGCTTGCGCTCGTTCAGATACCCGGTGCCGTGCCAGGCCATGGCGTTCCAGACGGAGTCGTTGCTGACGCACAGGAGCGCGCCGCAGGCGAGGCCGTGGGCGACGGATCCGTGAAGCGGGCCGCCGACCCGGAGCGTGAGCAGCCTGCGGGGGACTCTCAGGGGGCCATTGGTCCGGTAGTGCTGAGCCCAGGCGTTGGAGTGCGGTGGCGCCGCCGGGAGGAACGCCTCACAGGGACTGCCCTGATTGACCACGATCCACGGCGGACGCCCCGGCTTCCATGCCTCGGCGAACCATCCGAGGCGGCTGCGGTGGAACACCCGATGCGGTTCAGGGGCGGGCAGCATGCCTACCGTGTACACAGCCCAGATGGCGCCGCCGGCACGTGGGTCGTGCCCGAAGACCGAGTATGTCGTGTCCGGGTTGGTGTCTGCCTTGTCCCGCTGTATCTCGAAATACAGTGGTTCCAGCGCGAGGGTATCGAAGTAGGCGGCCCAGTCCTCACGCGACTTGGCCTCGGACAAGGCCTGCTCGATCTCCGTCGGCGGCGTCCAGGCAGACGGTGCTGGGGTTCCGAAGCCTGCCGGCGGCGGACCAAACGACATGAAGCTCTCTGCCTCTCAGACGATCAGGAGTCAGCGGCAAGGTAGACACGGGTGTGAACCAAGCGCATCGATGAAGCGCGAAAATTGATACCGGAGTCGTCACGCCCCAGAGAAACTGAAATCACACCCCCGGGTGTGACCGTAATGTCGACCTCCCGGGCCTCTGTATCAGTCCACTTGCCGACTCGAAAATCCATTACTCCGGAAAACAGCAGATAAAACTCGAAGCGATTATAGGGCTTTTCGTGCCATTCTGGAGCAGGGTGTGACGGAAGGCGCCCTGTGTCGAACCCGAGAGTTACGGAGTCATCTCGTTCGTCTACGTGAACATAGAATAGTTCACATTCATCGAGGGATGGCGGACTGTCCGCGTAGAGCTCGCCCAGGAAATACGGGTCCGCAAGGAATCTCTGCCATTCAGATGCGCTCAAAGTAGCTCTTCTCCCAGACCTCTGGCAGGGAATTGTACCGACGGGAGTCGATTCGACCTGCGAATGAACGTGAACCTTGGTCCGAGCCGTCAGCATCGACCCTGAAGGCACTGACATGGCCGATCGCCACTGAGTCGCTGCAGTCGAATGCGAGATTCATTCCGTCGCCGTTGATATCAATATGAAGGCTTCTTTCCTCTGTTCGAGGAGTTGCCTTCAGGCAGCCAAAAGCTGGCGGCTCCCATGAGTGGATGGCCAGATTCCGGACCGCCAGGAATCTCAGATGACACTGGACTGTATCAAAGCCCGAAATCACCCAGTCCTGTGGTGCCGGATCAGGAAACCGCGGGAGATCGGCGCGGATGATCAATGTAGGCCCACGCCAATTCAAGTTGAGTGATCGAAACCTTATGCACCCCTCCAGCTTAGGCATGTGCCCATAAGCGACGCGCAGCACATCCGGGTTTACGATAAATTCATCAACGGTCATAATAGTAGTGCTCCTCGGCCCCGGGGACTTGCCCATTACGAGTGTCCTCGTACGGGCGCACATGGACATGGGGTGGTTGGTAGCCTGCCTCACCAGGCTTCTGATGACCGAACCAGTGGTCCTGGAACACTATAAGGTCATGCCCATTGGGGTGCTCGTACACTTCCTCCGTGTAGTAGATGGGCTGATTATCCTCGGTCATGAGTTGCTTGGACCCCATCCATTCCGGCCCCGTGGCCGGCACCCATTCGTTCACCTCTAGAGGCTCGGCGCCCTCCGGAATCCCAGCGTCGCGCAGCGCTTTCGCCTTCTGCTCCTCGAAAGTCCGGCCGACTTTTTTGGGGCACTCATCCGGCGCCAGCCCGAGAGGGTCACTCCCGGTGTGCGGGTTGACGACGTACGTGGCGGGGTTGGGTGCGGGCGAGAGTCCGAGGGGGTCGGGTGTGAGATAGCGAGCCGTTTCCGGGTCATAGTGACGGAAACAGTTGTAGTGGAGGCCGGTTTCCGGGTCGTAGTACTGCCCAGGAAATCGTAGAGGCGTGTAGGTTGCGCTACTCGCTGCCCAGGTGGTCGTACCCCACAGCGTGCTGCGGGTTCGCCAGGCGATGTCGCCGCGTTCATCGATGAGTTCGCTGGGGGTGCCCACGAGGTCGGTGACGATGGCAAAGAAGCGGGAGTCGATCGCGTCCTGCGGTGCCTCGGCTGTGGTGATGCGTTCCGTTTGAGCCAGGGGGCGCAGGCCCCGGTAATCCCAAGTCAGGGTGACCGGATTCGGGAGGTCAGCAGACACTGAGGTCTGTTCGCAGAGGGTCCTACCCTCCCAGGTGAAGTCAACCCGCTCCACGACCGTCTGGGCATCTGGCGCAAGACGGAACTTCGCTGTCCGGCGGCCCAGGGGGTCGTACGTGTAGCGCCAGCGAACGCCGTCCGGGGTCGTAACCGACGTCAGCCGATTCTCGATGTCCCATTCGTAGCGCCATGTGTCGGGCTTGCGGGACAGGCGGGTCTTTTGTCGGAGTGTGACGCGGCCGAGAGCGTCGTGTTCGTAGCGGACGTTGCCCGCTCGGGTGATGCGGGTGCCAATGTAGGTACGGGGGCCCACCGCCTCCTGGCCAGGATGGTCGGCCGGCCAAGTCGCCTGCGTCTGGTTGCCCGCCTCGTCGTACGCGTACCGCTCTGTCCAGCCGACCGCGTGGACCGCCGTCACACGGCCGACTGCGTCCAGGTCGAAGCGGCGGGAGCCGGTGAGCTGGTCGTCGATGCCGATCAGGTTGCCGTCGGCGCGATAGGTGTAAGTCCGGTGCTGGACCGCGCGGCCCTCGGCGCCGGTGACCGACTGGGTGGTCAGACGGCCCAAGGCGTCGAAGGCGTGCTCCAGCACGATCGTCTCGCCGATGTGGCGCGAGAGTTCGCGGCCGACCTCGTCGTAGGTGAAGTCGATGGCGCGGCCCGAGGCCACCATGCCGGTGCGGCGCCCGGCTGCGTCGTAGGACCAGGTTGTCGTGGCCCCGGTGGGGGTCGTGCGGCCTGTGCGGCGCCCCAGCGCGTCGTACGTGTAGCTCAGTGTGCGGCCGTCGACCGTTTCCGAGTGCAGGCGGCCATAGCGATCACGTAGCAGCGTAAGCGTCGTACCGTCCGGGCCGGTCGCCTGAGCGAGCTGGTCCGTGAGGTCGTAGGCATAGGTCGTGATCTGGCTGGCCGCGTCCTTGCGGGTCACCTGGCCCAGTTCGTTCCGTTCGAAGGACACGACCTCGCCGAGAACGTTTCCGCGCGAGGTGAGGCGGCCTGCCGCATCATGCGTATAGGTGAGGGTGCGGTCGTCGAAGTCCGTTTCCGTCGCCAGGCGTCCCGCCGCGTCGTACTCGTACGTCCACTTCAGCCCCTGCGGGTTGGTGACCTTCGTCAGACGCAGTTCGCTGTCGTGGTCGAACTCGTAGCGGACTCCGTCCGGGCCGGTGCGTGCCGTCAGCAGGTCGAAGTGGGTGTACTCGAAGCGGGAGACGCCGCCGACGGGGTCTGTGTGGCTGGTGCAGTTGCCCTCGCCGTCGTACGTCCAGGATTCGGTCGTGCCGTCCGGTGCAGTACGGCGAGACAGACGGCCCTCGACCGTCCACTCCAGGCGCGTCGTGGCTCCAATGGGATCCGTAATCGCCGTCGGACGGCCGAAGGCGTCCCGCTCGTAACGGGTGGTCGCGCCCAGCGGGTTCGTCACCTCAAGGGGAAGCCCCGAGCGGTCACAGAACACGGTCGTCGTATGGCCGAGGGGGTCGGCCACGGAGGACAGGTGGCCCGCCTCCGTGTACGTGAAGTGAGTGGTCTGGCCCGCCCGGTCCGTCACCGACGTGCGGTTCCCGCGCTCGTCGTACGTCTGGCGTACGAACGTGCCGTCCGGGTTGACCACCTTCACCGGCAGGCCGAGGTCGTTGTACTCCGCTTTCGCCTCGCGGCCGTCGGGTCGGACGACTGACGTCAGGTTGCCCTCGTCGTCGTAGCGGAACGTCGTCATGTGGCCCAGTGGGTCCGTCTGCGAGAGCAGACGGTTATAGCGGTCGCGGCTGTATCGGGTCGTCGCGCCGAGCGGGTCCGTCTCGGCCACCACCTGCCAGGCGTCATTGACCATGTAGCGCCAGCTGTGGCCCTCGCCGGTAGTGGCGGTTGTGGTGCGGAGGCCGGTCGTCGGGTCGGGGTCCTCGTAGGACAGGTGCATGGACATGTGGCCTGCGGGGCCGCCTTGAGCTGTGCACCGGTCCTTGTCGTCGTACTCGTAGGCGTAGCTGCGGTCGTTCGTGTCCGTCCACGAGGTGATCCGGCCGGCTTCGTCGTAGGCGAAGCGGAAGGGCAGGCCGCAGGAGTTGATGACCTCGGTGAGGTTGCCGTCCGTGTAGCCGTAGCGCTTCAGCTCCTCGCCGGTGGCAGCCAGGTGGAAGGCCGTGATTCGGCCGGAATCCGTTGTGATGCGGATGCCTTGGCCGCTGCTGGAGACCACCGCCAGCGGGGTGCCCTCCGCGTCGTACTCGAACGTGATCCAGTTGCCGTTGCGGTCGTCTATCTGTTCCAGCACCGCCAGGCTTTCGCCGCGGTCGGCGAAGTGCCACGTACAAAGGGTCTGCGGGTCCATGACCGTATAGCCGCCGTCCACCCGGTCCAGGGGCCAGCGCGGGCCGTGGCTGGGGAGGGTGGGCAGGCCGGGGGCCGGGTGCGGGTACGCCAGGAGCAGGCCGTCCTCCGTGACGAAGACGACTCCCTCGGTGTCGATCTCCAGGCGCTGGTCCAAGGTGGAGGACCAGGACGGGCCGAACCAGCGGCCCAGTCGGTAGCCGGACTCCACGCGCCGCTTCAGGACCAGAGGGAGCGCCCCGGGGAGGAGGGCGTCCGTCTGCGCCAGAAACATCTTGCCGGTGGCCACGTCGACCGGGTCGCCGCAGTCTTTCCTGTCCTTGTCCTGGCGCGAGGGCTCCTCCGGGTCTTCGCTCACCTCGTCCCGGGCAGTGGTCTCACCTGCTTTCTCATCCCCCGCCGCCCCGCGTTCCCCGGCCGCCGCTTCCTCGGCCCCTTCTGCCCCCTTGGCCCCGTCTTCCGCAACCCGGACGCCATCCGCAGCCACCCCTTCGGCCCCCGCCTCCGGGATCATGAACTGGGCAGCGAATTCGCCACCGACACCGCCCGGGTCCTCGAGGAAGGACTTCCAGAGGCCGTCGGCGGTCTGGGTGGGGTGGGTGACCATATGGACGGCACCGCCCAGCAGTTCCACCTTGGCCTGGAGCGCCTCGTAGGGATGCGTGATCGCGTACGGATCGAGCGGGTTCGCGTTGCGGGCCAGGTTGTTCAGGTCGCCGAGTCCGCGCATGAAACCGCCGAAGAAGCGCATGTCCTCGGTCTTGGCGGCATCCAGGACATCCGCGCCGTCGAGCTTGAGCTGGTTCACGGCCGACGGCTCGTGTGGGGCGTGCTGCAGCGCGGCTTTGACGCGGTCGGCGGCCTCCCCAGCGAGGTGGTCGCGCTGACGTCGGGCAGCGGCCAGGATCTGCTCGGCCGCGTGCTTGGCCTCGTCGCCCGGGTCCTGCTCCGAGGGCCTGGGCCCGGGGTCCTTGTCGCCCGCATCGACGGCGTCGTTGTACGTCTGCACCTTCTGCTGGTGGGCTTTCGAGGCGGCCTTGCCCTCGCGGTACTTCGCCACCGCCTCCCGCGCCTGGGCCTGCGCCCACTCCACCGTGTGCGCGAAGTTCTCCAGCGCCGATGCCGCCTCACCACAGGCTTCCGCAGCCCGCTGCCACTTGACCTGGTGCGAGGCGAACTTCTCGCGGAAGGTTTCGGCCGCCTCGCCCTTGAACTCCGACGAGTCGAGACTCTTCATACCGGTCGCGACAGCACCGAAGGACGTCGCGAAGTTCCGCAGATGCCCCGCCGTCTCGCGCAGCTTCCCCGGGTTGCCGTGGATCAGCTCCTTCGGGTCCTCGGTCTCGTCCAGCTGCTGCTCGTCCACGTGCGCGCCCAGCTTGGACGCGGTGGAGTCGCCCCAGTCGTCGACCTTGTCGGCCGCTCCGTGCGCACCGGCCCAGTCGAGCGCGTCACCCACGCCATGGGCGCCCTCGTCGATGACATGGCCCGTCGCCCGCTTGACGTGGTCGTAGCCGGACTTGAGCGACCCCAGGGCGCTGTTGAACTTCCCCGTGAGAGACATCAGTTGCCGTCACCCGTCCCGGTCACGTCCCGCACGATGGACGGCGTGATCGGGATCGGGCTGCCCGGCACGCCCTCGCTCGTCTCCACGTCCGTGAGCATGCCCTTCCCGGTCTTCTTCACGGAGTTGACCAGGTTGTCGCGGTCCTTGGCGCCGTAACCCGTCGTCGCCGCGGCATGGTTGATCTGGTCCAGGCTCTCCTTCTCCACCTTGTCGTTGGAGGCGAACGGATCCCCGACCACGGAGTTGTAGGCCACCTTCAGCGAGCCCTTCACGTACTCGTCCGTCTGGTGGAAGGTGCCGGCCGCCAGGCCCATCCCCTCGGCCAGCGCGTTGCCCTCCTGCATCAGATCGCGCACCCCCCACTGCCAGCGCTCGCAGAAGGTGTGCAGCATCGCGCCCAGGTGGTCGTCACCGACGTCCATGCCGTCCATCTCCAGGCCGGTGAAACCACGCCCCGCGCCCGCCCAGCCCTTCATCCCACCCAGCGAATCCATCTCGCTCAGCGCCTTGTTGATGCCCTCGGCGATCGACTTCAGCCCCTGCACCTGCAGGTCCGGCTGTCCGCCTCCACTCGGCGTCGTCATTACCGTTCCTCCCCCGTGTCCGGCCCGTCCAGAGCGACCGCTTCCGGCACGATCCCGACGACTGGTGGCAGCACCAGCCCCCGCTCGCCGTCGCCGGCGTCCACCAACACCCCGCACGGCAACCCGGTCGTCTCGGTCACCGCCGGTACCCCTGCGTCCAGCACCGCGGCGCCCCACACCTCCCGGTACCGCCAGGCCCGGTCCTCCCCACGCGCCCTCGCATATCGCGCGAGCGCGGCCTCGTCGGTGAATGCGAGCAGCCACCGTGCCCCGTGCATCTCCACCGTCAGGGCCGCACCGTTCTCCCCGTACGGGACGAGAACGCGGCGACGTCGGAACTCCCCCAGGCGAGCGTGGAACCGGCGCCGGTGAGCCCTGAGCCGCATGGCCTGTTCCGCAGAGAGCGGCGCGTCTGTCCGGCCGGCCGACTGTGTGGCGCCGGATTCCTGGGCGGCCGTTGTCGGAGACTCGGTCGTCGTTGCGGCATCCACTGCGGACTGTTTCGCGGTGGCTAATGCGGCTGATTCCAGGTGCGTTTGATCCACAGAGAGCGCATCAGCAGAAGGCAGCGGCGCGCTACCGGCGTGCAGAACCGTCTGCTCCGCAATGTCCGTCAGCGCCGACCTGGGCGGATGCACCTCGGCCTCGCCCGTCGCCCCCGTGGATCCCGTCGACTCAGCGCTGGCCACAGCGCTTTCCCCCACTGAAAATATCTCGATACGTTCGGCTGATTTTCATTCCGCGAACGATCTTCAATACTCACACGCACGGGCTGACGCGAGCAACGTTCGCCGGACCAACAGTGGGTCAAAGGACCGTCAACTGAGGCTGTATCCGGGGCGATTCTGATCGCCGTCCCCCGCCCCCCCCGTCCGGCGGGTGCTGCTAGGGCAACCGCACCCGCCGGAACTCGATCGTCTCGTACGCCCCTGCCACCCCCGTCTCGTACAGGACCCCGACAGTGTCGTCGTCCAGTTGCACGAGGTCGGAGTAGGCGGCCCACCGGGAGGACAGCGTCAGCGCCTTGGTGAAGGTCCGGCCTGCGTCCGTGCTGGACCACAGGGCCATCGCCCGGCGGGCGGTCGGCACGGACGGGGCGGAGAACAGCAGCGGGGCCGTGCCGCCCCGGAGTTGCAGGACGCTGCCCTCGACCACGGGGACGTCGTTCAGCGTGCGCTGGACGGCGAAGGGTCGCTCGACGGTCTCGCCGCCGTCGTCGGAATAGGTGTCGAGACGGTTGCCGGGAGCGCTGCCGTGCTGGTCGCGCGCACTGAAGTACACCCGTCCGTCCGGGAGTTGGGCGGCACTGGACTCGTTGGTGTTGGTCAGGCCGTCGTAGGTGTCGTCCACGAAGCCCAGCTGCCAGGTACGGCCGCCGTCGTCGCTGTAGATCGCGTGGCCGCCGTCGTACCTGGGCCCCTGGCCGGTGTCCGGGGAGCGCGCGGGCGGGGCGGCGGAGTGGTTGGCGGGGACGAGGAGGCGGCCGGCGTGCGGGCCGTGGGTGAGCGCCAGCGCGTGGCCGGGGCCGGTGGCGTACCAGCGCCAGTCCGGCGGCTTCACCTCGGCCGTGATCTCCCTCGGAGACGTGAAGTGGCGGCCGTCGTCCCGGCTGCGCTGGACGAACACCCGGCGGCTCTGCTCGGGGGTGACCTCGTCGTGCATGATCTGGGCCTCCGTCACCGTCCCGCCGTTGTACGAGGTCACGAGGACGACCGCGCCGGAGCGCGGCTCGACCACGGGTGCCGGGTTGCCCCGGGTGTTCCCCTGCCCGGCGGTCACCACGGCCGTCGGGCCCCAGGTGCAGCCGCCGTCGGTGGAGCGGCGCAGGACGACGTCGATGTCGCCGCTGTCGGCGGTGCCCGTGTGCCGGCCCTCGGCGAAGGCCAGGACCGTGCCGCGCCGGGTGACGACGGTCGCGGGGATGCGGTACGTGTCGTAGCCGCCCCTCCCGCCCACGTACGGCACGGAGGAGACGCAGCCGTGTGTGGAGTGGGCCGGGTGGACGGCGGTGAGCGGGGTGAGGAACGCGGTGGCGACGAGAAAGGCGCGGCTCAGCGGGATCACGCCTCACATGCTCCCCGGAATCACCAGCCCCGACTCGTAGCCCACGATGACCAACTGGGCCCGGTCGCGTGCCCCGAGCTTGCCCATGATCCGGCTCACGTGGGTCTTCGCGGTGAGCGGGCTCAGCCCCAACGCCTCTGCGATCTCGGTGTTGTTGAGGCCCCGGGTGACCAGGGTCAGCACCTGCCGCTCCCGGTCCGACAGACACTCCGGGCCGCCGGTCACCGGCGTGGAGGGGCTGCGCAGGAACCGCTCGATCAGGCGTGCCGTCGGCCCCGGGGAGAGCAGCGCCTCGCCCGCGGCGACCGTGCGGATCGCGTCGAGCAGATCGGCCGGACGGGTGTCCTTCACCAGGAACCCGGAGGCGCCGGCGCGCAGCGCGTCCACGATGTTCTCGTCGGTGTCGTAGGTGGTGAGGACCAGCACCTTCACCCCGGCGAGATCCTCGTCGGCGGCGATCAGCCGGGTCGCCTCGATGCCGTCCAGGTCGGGCATGCGGACGTCCATCAGCACCACGTCGGCGCGTCCGGCGCGGGCGAGGTCGACGGCCTCGCGGCCGGTGGCGGCCTGTCCGACGACCTCCATGCCCGGCGCGGACTCCACGAGCATGGCGAACGCGGCCCGGACGAGGGTCTGGTCGTCGGCGAGCAGTACGCGAATGGCGCTCATTCCGTCCCTTCCGCGGTGGTCGTCGTGGGCAGTACGGCTCTCACCTCGAAGCCGCCCCGCGTGCGTGGTCCGGCGTCGAGGGAGCCACCCACGCTGCGGGCTCGCTCCCGCATGCCGACCAGTCCGAAGCCGGGTGTGCCGCCGGGGGTGGGGCCGGTTCCCTCGTCGGTCACCGTCAGGTGCAGAGCGCCGTCCCGCGCGTACAGGTCGATGCTGACGGCCGGTTCGGGGCCGGCGTGCCGTACCGCGTTGGTCAGCGCCTCCTGCACGATGCGGTACGCGGCCGCGCCCACGGCGGCCGGTGCCTTGCGTACCCGTACGGTCTGCTCGACGCGGGCGCCCGCGAGGCGCGCGGCCTCCACCAGGTCGGGCAGGCCGTCGAGACCGGGCAGGGGGCCGCGGGCGTCCAGGGAGCCGTGCTCCCGCAGCACCTCCAGGGTGGCGCGCAGCTCGCCGCTTGCGGTGCGGCAGGTCTCCGCGATGTCGTCCAGCGCCTTGGCGACCGTCTCCCGGTCGAGCCGCTCGGGGTCGGCGGCCAGGACGTGGGCGGCGACGGAGGTCTGGACGCCGATGAGGGTGATGCTGTGGGCGAGCAGGTCGTGCAGGTCGCGGGCGATGCGCAGGCGTTCCTCGGCGACCCGGCGGCGGGCCTCCTCCTCACGGGTGCGCTCGGCGCGTTCGGCGCGTTCGACGATCGCGGCGACGTGCCGGCGGTGGTAGCGGACGACGACGCCGAGGAAGAGCACGGCGATCACCCAGCCGGAGGCGCGCAGCACCTGGACGGCATGATGGGCGTTCACCGTCGTCATCACGCCCACGATGACGGTGAGGACGATGCCGCCGGTCAGGACGGTGCGCAGGGGGCGACTGGTGACGGCGACCGTGTAGAGCGCGGTGAGCCCGGCCGGGATCGTCGCGGCGTGGTTGTTGTCGAGGGCGTTGTACGTCGCGATGACGGCCACGTCGGCGGCGAGCACCAGCAGGGGGCGGCGGCGCCGCCACACGAGCGGTACGTGTGCGGCGAGCAGCAGCGCCCAGCCGAGCGCGTCGGGGCGGCGGCCCGGGTCGGTGAACAGGGCGAGGCCGACGGCCGGCACGGCGAGGGCGAGGGCGAGCAGGACGTCGTTGCGGGTGGCGTGCGGGGCGGTGAGGGGATCGCGGTTGATCGCCGCGACGATCCGCTCGCCCGGGCGGGGCCGTCCCGCCGCCGGTACGCGGCGCACCGCCGCCGGGATCCCCGGGGACCGGCGGCGGCCTGTCGTTGTCGTGGTTTCCTGCACGGGGTTCATCTTCCGGTAGGCGGGCGCCCCCGCCGAGGGCAGGGGGCGCCCGACGGTTCAGCCCACGGGCTGCGGTGCGCGCTCGGCGCTCACCGCCTCCGGTGCCCTGGACAGCCGCCCCGGCCACCACACCGCCCTGCCCAGCGCCACGCTCGCGCTGGTCACCAGGTAGGTGCGGACGAGGAAGGTGTCCAGCAGGACCCCGACCGCGATGACGAAGCCCAGCTCTACGAGTTGGACGAGCCCCATGTTGGTCAGCACCGCGAAGGTGGCGGCGAGGACGAGCCCGGCGGAGGCGATGACTCCACCGGTCGTCCGCAACGCGGTCAGCGCGGCGGCGGCAGGCTCCAGACCTCGCAGCGACTCCTCCCGCATCCGGTGCATCAGGAAGATGCCGTAGTCGACGCCGAGGGCGACGAGGAACACGAAGGACAGCAGGCCGAGGCCGGGATCGGTGCCGTGGAAGCCGAACAGCGGCTCGAATGCCAGCCCGCCGAGGCCGAGGGCGGCCCCCCACACGGCGACCACGGCGACCACCAGGAGCAGTGGGGCGACCAGGGACCGCAGCAGGGCGATCAGGATCAGCAGCACGGAGAGCAGGACGATCGGTACGACGACCAGCCGGTCGCGGGCGCTGGTGTCCGCGAGGTCGAGCTGCTGGGCGCTGGGCCCGCCGACGTGGGAGCCGTCCAGCCGGTGCCTCAGTGCCTTGATCGTGGCGGTCTCGGCGTCGGACTGGGGCGGGGCGGACGCGGTTGCCGTGATCTCGGTCCAGCCGCCGCCGGTACGGCCCTGCCGCGCGTCCGCCACTCCCTTCGTGCCCCGGATCGTGGCCAGGGCGGCGTCGGCGTGGCCGGCCGGGGTGAGGATCTCGATGGGCTGTGCGGAGCGCTGCGGGTAGGCCTTCGCCAGGGTTTCCATGGCGGTGACGGACTCGGGTCGGTCGACGAACGTGTCCTGCTGTTTGACCGGTCCGGGCAGGTTCAGCGCGCCCAGCGCCAGCGCGCCGAGCAGGGCGGCGCCGGAGGCGAGGACGGTCAGCGGGCGGCGGCCGGCGGAGGAGCCCATCGCGGCGAACAGCGACCGGCGGGCCCTGGGCGTGGAGCCGTAGGCGGGGATGAGCGGCCAGAACAGGCGGCGGCCCAGCAGGACCAGGACGGCGGGCAGCAGGGTCAGCATGGCGGCCAGCGCGCACAGCACGCCGACCGTGCCGAGCGGGCCCATGCCCCGGCTGGAGTTGAGGTCGGCGGCGAGCAGACACAGCAGGCCGACGGCCACCGTGCCGGAGGAGGCGAGGACGGCGGGCCCGCAGCCGCGCAGCGCCGCCCGCATCGCGTCGTACGGCCGCTCGTGGCGTCGTAGCTCCTCGCGGTAGCGGGAGACGAGGAGCAGGGCGTAGTCGGTGCCGGCGCCGAAGACGAGGACCGTCATGATGCCGGTGCTCGCGCCGGAGACGGCGGTGCCGAAGGCCTGGTTGAGGGCGTAGGCGGCGGCCTGGGCGAGGAAGTCGGCGACACCGGCGACGACGAGCGGTACGAGCCACAGCAGCGGGCTGCGGTAGATGAGGATCAGCAGGATCGCGACGACGGCGACGGTGGTGTAGAGCAGGGGGCCGCCGAGGGAGTTGTAGACGCCCGCGGCGTCGGTGGCGAGGGCGGCCGGACCGCCGACGTCGACCGTGAGTCCGCCGGTGTCGTGGGCGATGCTGCGGACGTCGTCGACGAAGGCGTCGCGCTTCTTCTCGTCGGTGCCGGGCTCGTTGCTGGTGACCGGGTACATGAGGGTGGTGCCGTCGGTGGACGGGATGCCCTGCGGGGTGCGGCCGGTGAGGGCGTGCCGGTGGGCGAGGGCGGCGACCTGCCTGCCTGCGGTGGCGCGGTCGGCGGCGGTCAGGCCGCTCGCGCGGTGGTAGACGAGGACCAGTTCGGTCGTCTGCCCGCCCGGGAGGCGGTCCTGGAGCCGGGCCACCTGGGTGGAGTCGGCGGAGGCGGGCAGGTAGTCGACCGGCCGGTCGTGCCGGACGTCGGCCAGCTTGGCGGCGAACGGCCCTGCCACGGCCAGCAGGACCACCCACAGGCCCAGCACCAGCCACGGCAGGCCTCGTCGCCCGCCTCTCACACGTGTTGTCGCGGCCCCCATGGAAACGGGCCCTCCCTCCGGAGCGGATGTCTGGATACGGCTTCCAGACTTCCGCCGGAAAGGGATGCGTTCATCGGGCGCGGGAGCGAGTTCGGCGGTACTGCGCAGGGCGGCCGGGCGGGCGGACTACTCCCTGGGGAGTATCACGAGGGCGCGGGTCGATCGGGCACGTCGCGAGCGAGCACGGGCCGACCGGGCACGGGTCCGCCCGGCGCGGGCCGGCCGGCACGGGCAGCCGGTTGCGGATCCGCGTAGCCCACGCCCCTTTCCGGGGCTCCGGTCAGCAGGGTGCCGTCGCGAGACGGAGGCGTCCGTCGTGGACCTCGGCGATCCGGTCGACGGCGGTGAGGTGAGTGCGGTCGTGCGTGACCAGGACGGTGGCGATGGCCTGCTGATGGGTGAGATGGGTGATCAGGTCGACGACGGCGGCGCCGCGTTCGTGGTCCAGGGCGCTGGTGGGTTCGTCGACCAGAAGGACGGCGGGGCTGTTCATCAGGGCGCGGGCGATGTTGACGCGCTGGCGCTGCCCACCGGAGAGCTGGTGGGGGCGGCGTCCGGCCTGCGCCGCGACGCCCACCGCGTCGAGCAGTTCCATGGCCCGGCCCCTGGCCTTGGCCGGTGACCGGCCGTCGATCCGGGCCATGACCTGGAGCTGCTCGGCCGCGGTGAGGGAGGGCAGCAGGTTGGGCTGTTGGAAGACGATGCCGATCTTGTCGCGGCGCAGCCGGGTCAGTTCGTCGCGGGTCATGCCGGTCGTGGCGGTGGAGTCGATGGTGACCGTGCCGGCGTCGGGGGTGATGAGGGTGGCGGCCACGGCGAGGAGGCTGGACTTGCCGGACCCGGAGGGGCCGGCGACGGCGGTCAGGCTGCCCTTGGGCACGTCCAGCGTGACGTGGTCGAGGGCGGTCAGGCGGGACCCGCCGTCGGGGTAGGTGAGGGTGATGTCGGTCAGGTTGAGGCTCATCGGGCGCTCCCCAGGGCGGTCAGCGGGTCGACGGAGGTGATGCGGCGGACGGACAGGGCGGCCCCGAGCGCGCCGAGCAGGATCATCACGGCGGCGGGGACGAGGACGGTGGCGGGAGTGAGGAGGAACGGCACCGCGCTTCCCGTGACGAGGGCGCCGAGACCGGCGGCGATGCCGGTGCCGAGGAGGGTGCCGCCGGTCAGCAGGACCGCGGCCTGGCCGAGGGCGTCCCCGAGCAACTGGGCGGTGGAGGCGCCGAGTGCCTTGAGGACGGCGATGTCGCCGCTGCGCTGGATGGTCCAGACGGTGAAGAAGGCGCCGACGACCAGGGCGGAGATGGCGAAGAGGAAGCCGCGCATCAGCTGCAGGGAACCGTTCTCGGAGGCGTACGAGCCGATCGCGGACAGCGAGTCTTCCTTCGAGACCGTTCTGGTGCCGATGGCCCGGTCTGCGGCGGTGACATCGGCGCCGGAGCCGGTGTTCAGGGCGATCACGGTCGCGGTCGGGCCGGCGCCGGCGGGGGGCGCCGTCTTCGCCCAGGCGTCGAGGCTGGTCCAGATCACGGGGGTGTGGCTGAAGGAGGCGTCGCCCTGTACGGCGGCCACGGTCAGCTTCCGTCCGGCCAGGGTGAAGCCGTCCCCGGGCTCCAGGCCCAGGTCGTCGGCGGCCGTGCTGGACAGCACCGTCGCGTGCCCGGTGATCCTGCCGCCGTCGGGGGCCAGGCGGGAGCCGGGCCGGACGCCGAACACGGAGACCCCGGTGCTCCTGTCGCCCGCGGTGGCCCTGGTGGTGCTGATGCCCAGCGGTTCGGCGCCGGTGACTCCGGGGACCTCGGCCCACCGCCGCCACTGCTCGGCGGTGACGGTCGAGTTGGCGTACGACAGCTCCTGGGCCCCGCCGGGCACGTGGAAGGCGATCCTGTCGGCCGGCAGGCCGGTGATGGCGGAGATGTTCTGCCGGCCCAGGCCCGCGGTCAGTCCGGAGAGCAGCCCGACCAGCAGGGTGATCAGCACGATGACGGTTCCCATGAGGGCGAACCGCCCCTTGGCGAACTTCAGATCTCTCCAGGCGACGAACACCTTGACCTGCCCTTTCGGCGGTGGAAGCGGTAGGGCCCCAGCGTCGCGCCCGGTGCCTCGGCCGGGCATCTGGCGACGGACGGCACTTCGCGGACCGAAAGGCGGCGCGCGGGTTGTAACTTTCGGCACAGGCCCCGGCCGGGTCGGTTCCTTAGGCTGGAGGGACTGTGAACACCGCCGCTCCCGCCCTGACCCCGACCACCCGGGCCCTGTCCTGGTGCCTGCACCTGCTGATCGTCGCCCTGCTCGCCCTGGCCGCCGGCCGCGCCGTGGCCGAAGGCCGGCCGCACGCCGTGGTGACGGTCGCCGTGGCAGTGGCGTGCGGGCTGGTGTACGCGGCCGGCCCGCTCGTGCCCGGCATCCGCGGCGACCGGCGGGCCGCCGTCTGGTGGCTGGCCGCCGTCGGCGCGGTGTGGCTGGTGCTGCTGGGCCTGACCGCCGACGGGGTGTGGGTCGCCTTCCCGCTGTACTTCCTCCAGCTCCACCTGCTGCCGCGTCGGGCCGGCCTGGCCGCCGTGGCCGCGACCGCGCTCGCGGCGATCGCCGCGTTCGCCGTCCACCAGGGCTCCTTCAGCGCGGCCATGGCGATCGGGCCGGCGATCGGCGCCGCCGTCGCGGTCGCCGTGGTGTGGGGATACCAGGCGCTGTACCGGGAGAGCGAACAGCGCAGGCGCCTGATCGAGGAGCTCACCGCCACCCGCGCGGACCTGGCCGAGGCCCAGCACACCGCCGGTGTGCTGGCCGAACGCGAACGCCTGGCCCGGGAGATCCACGACACCCTCGCCCAGGGCCTGTCCAGCATCCAGTTGCTGCTGCGCGCAGCCGAACGGGCCCTGCCCGACGCTCCGGAGAGCAGTGCCCGCTACGTCGGTCAGGCCCGCCAGGCCGCGGTCGACAATCTCGCCGAGGCCCGTCGTTTCGTCGCCGCCCTCGCCCCGCCCGCCTTGGAAGGCACCACCCTGGCCGGCGCTCTGGAACGGCTGTGCGCCACCACCGGTGCCCGGCACCGGATCACGGCCCGCTTCCGCCTCAACGGTGATCCGCCGCCCCTGCCGACCCCGTACGAGGTCGTCCTGCTGCGCATCGCCCAGTCCGCCGTCGCCAACACCGTCCGCCACGCACGGGCCACCACTGTCGAGGTCACCCTCGGCCGGCGCGGCGACCAGGTCGCCCTCGACGTCGTCGACGACGGCACCGGTTTCGACCCCGCGGAACTGCCCGCGCCCGACCCGGAGAGGGGCGGCTTCGGTGTGGCCTCCATGCGCGCCCGGCTCGGCGCGCTCGGCGGCACCCTGACCATCGAGTCCGCCCCCGGGCACGGCACCGCCCTGGCCGCCCGGCTCCCCCTCACCCCGCCCGCCGAGACCGAGGCCCGCCCGTGACCGACACCGCCATCCGCCTGCTTGTCGCCGACGATCATCCCGTGGTGCGGGCCGGGCTGCGCGCCGTCCTGGAGACCGAACCCGGCCTCGTCGTGGTGGCCGAGGCCGCCACCGCCGAGGACGCCGTCGCCCGCGCCGCCGTGGGCGACATCGACGTCGTACTGATGGACCTGCAGTTCGGCAAGGGAATGGGCGGTGCCGAGGCCACTGCCACGATCACAGCCAGGCCGGGCGCTCCCCGGGTTCTGATCGTCACCACGTACGACTCGGACGCCGACACCCTCCCGGCCATCGAGGCCGGCGCCACCGGCTATCTCCTCAAGGACGCCCCTCCCGAGGATCTCGCGGCCGCCGTGCGCACCGCCGCCGCGGGCCGCACCACGCTGGCTCCCACGGTCGCCGACCGGCTCATGAACCGGCTGCGCGACCCCGGCGCCACCCTGACCCGGCGGGAGACGGAAGTCCTCGCCCTGGTCGCCGCGGGCTTGTCCAACCAGGCCGTCGGCCGACGGCTCCACCTCACCGAGGGCACCGTCAAGTCGCACCTGGCCCGCGTCTACACCAAGCTCGGCGTCGACTCACGCACCGCCGCCGTCGCCACCGCCACCGACCTGGGCCTGATCAGGCGCTGACAGGTCAGCGGGCTCCGGTGTCTCGGCGCACGTCACGTCGAGGAGGTCCGAGCCCGGTGATCCGGGCGGCGCGGGTCAGGACGGCGTCCGCGCGGCGGCCAGCAGCCGGTTCACGTCGTCGGCGCAGATGGTGAGCGCGGCGCCGATCGTGGCCAGTGCGTCCCGTTCCGCGGGTGTGTAGGGGCCGTCGGCCAGGGCGATGCGGGCGGCCTGCAGGAGCAGGGACTCGCGGCCGACCGGGGCGAGGTGCGGGGCGAGCGGGTCGAGTGCCTCGTGCAGCTCTATGGCGAGGCTCGCGCCGCACGGCCCGCCGAGGACCCGGCCGGTGTCGGCGGCGAGCGCCTCGACCAGGGCGGCCAGCTGGTCCTCGGTGCAGTCCTCGAAGCCGGCGGCGCGGACCGCGGCCGCGGCCGTCTCCAGGGCCGTACGGGAGGAGGCGCCGCCGGCGGCCAGGACGGCGAGGGCGACGGTGTGCACGGCGTCGCGGAGCATCGCGGAGAAGCGGCGGGTGGTGGGGTGGTCGAGGACGTCGGTGCCGAAGTGGTGGCGGCAGGAGGCGCACTCCACGACCGGTCCGGTCGCCCCGCGCGGCAGCACCGGCACGCCGAGGAAGGTGAAGCGGCGGCGGCCGGTGAGCCGCTGGTAGTTGCGGTCGCCTCCGCAGCCGGGGCAGTAGAACTCGCCGTCCCCCACGGGTGTCCATGCGGTGCGGGTGCCCAGGAGGCGCACAGCCCGGATGGCACGGTCGTCTCGTCCCCGTACTGGCAGCACGTCGCACCTCCGTAACGACGCGGCAACATCGCCGCGCTGGCGTGATGTTAGCCACATGACGGAGGCTGAGTCAGCACCTCGTACGAGACCTGTCCGTGACCTGAGGGGTGCGATGGCTGATAAGCGACGGGGCCCTGACCGCCGTATACAGCGGTCAGGGCCCCGAAAGTGCTGGTCGGCGAGGGTCAGCGGGCGGCGCGGTTCACCGCGGAGACGACAGCCTTCAGCGAGGCACGCGTCGTGTTCGCGTCGATGCCGATACCCCACAGGACCTTGTCGTCGATCGCGCATTCGATGTAGGACGCGGCCTGCGCGGAGGCACCCTCGCTCATCGTGTGCTCCTGGTAGTCCAGCAGGCGTACGTCGATGCCGATGGACTGCAGGGCGTCGAAGAACGCCGAGATCGGACCGTTGCCGGAGCCGGTCAGGACGGTGTCCTCGCCGTCGACCGTCGCCTCGACCGTGAGGGTGTCCACGCCGTCGGTGTCGGTGGTCGACTGGCCGGTGCGGACCTGGATGCGGCCCCACGGGTTGTCCGGGTTGGGCAGGTACTCGTCCTGGAAGACCGCCCAGATGTCGCCGCCGGTGACCTCGCCGCCCTCGGCGTCCGTCTTGGCCTGGATGATCTTCGAGAACTCGATCTGCATCCGGCGCGGCAGGTCCAGCTTGTGGTCGTTCTTCAGGACGTAGGCGATACCGCCCTTGCCGGACTGCGAGTTGACCCGGATGACCGCCTCGTAGGAGCGGCCGACGTCCTTGGGGTCGATCGGCAGGTACGGGACCGCCCACTCGATGTCGTCGACGGTGACGCCCTTGGCCTTCGCGTCGGCCTCCATGGCGTCGAAGCCCTTCTTGATGGCGTCCTGGTGGGAGCCGGAGAAGGACGTGTAGACCAGGTCGCCCACGTACGGGTGGCGCGGGTGGACCTCCATCTGGTTGCAGTACTCCCACGTACGACGGATCTCGTCGATGTCGGAGAAGTCGATCTGCGGGTCGACGCCCTGGGAGAACAGGTTCATGCCGAGGGTGACCAGGTCGACGTTGCCGGTGCGCTCGCCCTGCCCGAACAGGCAGCCCTCGACGCGGTCGGCGCCGGCCATCAGCGCCAGCTCGGCGGCGGCGACGGCCGTACCGCGGTCGTTGTGCGGGTGCACGGACAGGCAGACATGCTCGCGGCGGGACAGGTTGCGGTGCATCCACTCGAAGCGGTCCGCGTGCGTCGAGGGGGTCGAACGCTCCACCGTGGCGGGCAGGTTGAGGATGATCTCGCGGCCCGGACCCGGCTGGTAGACGTCCATGACCGCCTCGCAGACCTCCAGCGCGAAGTCCAGCTCGGTGTCGGTGAAGATCTCCGGCGAGTACTGGTAGCCGAACTCGGTCTCCGGGCCCAGCAGCTTCTCGGCGTACTCCATCACCAGGCGGGTGCCGTCGACGGCGATCTGCTTGATCTCGTCCTTGGAGCCGCGGAAGACGACCCGGCGGAAGACCGGCGCGGTGGCGTTGTACAGGTGGACGGTGGCCCGGCGGGCGCCCTTCAGGGACTCCACGGTCCGCTCGATCAGGTCCTCGCGGGCCTGGGTCAGCACGGAGATGGTGACGTCCTCGGGGATCGCGCCCTCTTCCTCGATGATCGAGCGCACGAAGTCGAAGTCGGTCTGGCCGGAGGCCGGGAAGCCGACCTCGATCTCCTTGTAGCCCATCTTGACCAGCTGGTCGAACATCCGGCGCTTGCGCTCGGGCGACATCGGGTCGATCAGGGCCTGGTTGCCGTCCCGCAGGTCGGTGGAGAGCCAGCGGGGGGCGACGGTGACGCGCTGCTCCGGCCAGGTGCGGTCCGGGATGTCGACCTGCTCGTAGCGGCCGTACTTGTGGATCGGCATGGAACTGGGCTGCTGGCGGTTGGCCATGATGCGGGGGCTCCTTGGGAGGTGTCCGGAAGGACGGCCGACGACGCAACGCCAAGCTCCGCGGGGAGGGAGTCGGCCTCGACTACAGGCCCTCGCCGCGGCAGCTAAGAAGGAGCAGCCCGAAACGCATGATGCTCCGCATGCTAGCCGAGCGGCGCCTCACCGCGAGGGTTCGTATCAGTATGCGGGACCGTGGGTGCAAATCGGACAAAAAGTGCGCCATACCACTTCGGCTACGGGGAGTGAGCCCGATGTCACCGTATTTCACCAATCATGGTTGCGAGTAGTGACACCTGTGTCACACAGTGCAAGGGTGCCGGGCATGACGACCAACGGGGGCTTCCAGCCCGTCTTCTGCACGATCGTGCCGCCGCACGTCCTCGACCGGCTCGCCCGGAACGAGGACCCCGCGCTCTCCCGGCCCGCCCGCCGGTCCCTGGAGCACGACGCCTACCAACGCACCCACCGCCGCCTGACCACGGTGATCGGCGCGTCCGCCGTCGCCCCGCGCGCCGGGGCCGTGGCCGACCAGCCGCACCGCACCATCTACGACGCCGGCCACCAGCAGGACCTGCCCGGCACGAAGGTCCGCGAGGAGGGCTCCGAGCCCGGCGCGGACGCCACGGTCAACCGTGCCTACACGGGCCTCGGCGCCACCTTCGAGCTGTACCTGAAGGCGTACGGCCGCAACTCCATCGACGGCGAGGGGCTGCCGCTGGACGCGTCCGTGCACTTCGGCACGGACTACGACAACGCCTTCTGGAACGGCGAGCAGATGGTGTTCGGCGACGGCGACAACGAGATCTTCCTGGACTTCACCATCCCGGTGGACGTCATCGGCCACGAGCTGACCCACGGCGTCACCCAGCACACCGCCAACCTGACCTACTTCGGTCAGCCCGGCGCGCTCAACGAGTCGGTCTCCGACGTCTTCGGCTCGCTGATCAAGCAGTACGCGCTCGGCCAGTCCGCGGCCCAGGCCGACTGGCTGATCGGCGCCGGCCTGCTCGCCCCGCGCGTCACCGGCACCGCCCTGCGCTCCATGAAGGCGCCGGGCACGGCGTACGACGACGACGTCCTCGGCAAGGACCCGCAGCCCGCGACCATGGACGACTACGTCCGCACCGGCCGCGACAACGGCGGCGTGCACATCAACTCGGGCATCCCGAACCACGCCTTCTACCTGGTCGCCACGGCCATCGGCGGCAACGCCTGGGAGCGGGCCGGACAGATCTGGTACGACGTCCTGACCGGCGGCGAGCTGAAGCAGGACGCCTCGTTCGCCGACTTCGCCACGCTGACCGTCCAGGCGGCCCGCGAGCGCTACGGCGCCGGCGACGAACTCCAGGCCGTGCAGAAGGCGTGGGAGCAGGTGGGGGTGCGGACGCTGTAGTTCCGTACTAGAAGTGACCCATGCGTATCCAAGTGCGGCGCACGGGCGGCTTCGCGGGCATCGAGCGCCGGGCCGAGGTGGACACCTCGGGCCGGCCCGACGCCCATGAGTGGCGCACCCTGGCCGAACGCGCCCTCGCGTCCGGCCGGGGCACGCGCCCGGCCGGGGTCCCGGACGGCTTCAGCTACGAGATCACCGTGGACGGCCGGACGGTCTACGCGGCCGACCCGCGACTGACCGAGGCGCAGCGGGAGTTGATCTCACGGGTGCTGAAGGAGGGTGCGTAACCGCGGTTTCACGCCGGGGCGTTGACTTCCGTTACCGGGGGTAAGGATGATCCCGGCCATGGCGACTGATGCAGGCAATCCGATCCCCCGCTTCCCGGCCGGTTTCCTGTGGGGTGTGTCGACCTCCGCCCACCAGATCGAGGGCGCGGCCGACGAGCGCGAGGCGTCCGTGTGGGACGTGTTCACGGCCGAGCCCGGGCGGGTGAAGGACGGCACGACGGCGGCGGTGGCCTGCGACCACTACCACCGCTACCGGGAGGACGTGGTCCTCCTCGCCGGCCTCGGCGTGGACGCGTACCGCTTCTCCGTCTCCTGGCCCCGCGTGAACTCCCCCGGCGGCCTGGACTTCTACGACCGCCTGGTCGACGAGCTGTGCGCGGCCGGCGTACGGCCCGTGCCCACGCTCTTCCACTGGGATCTGCCCGCCTCGCTGGACTGGCTGGAGCGGGACACGGCGGCCCGGTTCGCCGACCACGTGTCCGTGGTGGCCGAACGCCTCGGCGACCGCGTCACCAAGTGGATCACCCTCAACGAGCCCGCCGAGCACACCCTGCTGGGGCACGCCCTGGGCGCCCACGCCCCCGGCAGGCAACTCCTCTTCGACGCGCTCCCGGTCGCCCACCACCAGCTCCTCGCCCACGGTCTCGCGGTACGGGCCCTGCGTGCGGCCGGCGCGACGGACATCGGCATCGCCAACTCCCACGGCCCGACCTGGCCCGCGTCCGGGGAGCCGGCCGACCAGGAGGCGGCGGGCTTCTACGACACCCTCCTCAACCGGCTGTTCGCCGAACCGGTCATCCTGGGCGCCTACCCCGACGGCATCGGTGACCTGATGCCCGGCGACGTGTCCGCCGACCTGTTGGTCATCTCCGAGCCGATCGACTGGTACGGCGTCAACTACTACGCGCCGACCCGGGTGGGCGCCCCGCAGGGCACCGAGATCGAGTTCGGCGGTCTGACCATGCCGGCCGAACTCCCCTTCTCCGTCCGGGAGATCGAGGACCGCCCGGTGACGGACTTCGGCTGGCCCGTGGTCCCGGAGGGGCTCACGGAACTGCTCACGACCTTCCGCGACCGCTACGGCGACCGGCTCCCGCCGATCGTCATCACCGAGAACGGCTGCTCCTACGAGGGCGTCGACGACCAGGACCGCATCGCCTACCTGGACGGCCATGTCCGTGCCCTGCACACGGCGCTGGAGTCCGGGGTGGACGTGCGCGGCTACTTCGTCTGGTCCCTGATGGACAACTTCGAGTGGGCGGAGGGCTACGCCCGCCGCTTCGGCCTGGTCCACGTGGACTTCGAGACCCAGCGACGCACCCCTAAGGCCTCCTACCACTGGTTCCGGGACGTGCTGCGGGCGCAGAGATGACCACCGTCCGCGCCTCGGCCGCTCTCGCCGAGCCCGTGGAGCGGGTCGGCCGCGGCTGGACGGCGGCGCTCTCGCTGGCCAACGGGGCGATCTGGGTGGGCTGGTTCGGCCCGCTGCAGATCCTGCTCGCCTCCCAGGCGGGGGACTTCGCGCCCGGCTCCGGGATGTCGAAGGAGACGATGCTGGCGTGGGTGACGGGGGCGGGTGCGGTGGTCTCGCTGCTCGCGAACCCGTTCTTCGGCGCCCTGTCGGACCGGACGACCGCCCGACGGGGCCGCCGTACCCCGTGGATCGTGGCGGGCGCGGCGGGCGGCGCGCTCTCCCTCCTGCTGCTCGCGGGCGCGGGTGGGCCGTGGACGATGACGCTGGGCTGGTGCCTGGTGCAGCTCACGCTCAACGCGGCGTTCGCCGCGGTGACCGCGGCCGTGCCGGACCAGGTGCCGCGGCTCCAACGGGGCTCGGTGGGCGGCTGGCTGGGGGCGGCGCAGATCCTGGGCGTGGTCGGCGGGACGGGCCTGGCGACGGCGGCGGGAGGGGTCGGCGCCGGGTACACGGCCTGCGCGGTGTTCACCGTGGTGGGCGTCCTGCCCTACGTACTGCGCTACGAGGACCTGCGCCTGGCACCGGAGGACCGGTCGCCCTGGTCCTGGCGCGGCTTCGTGGCGTCGTTCTGGCTGAGCCCGCGCCGCCACCCCGACCTGGCCTGGGCCTGGCTGACCCGCTTCCTGATCAACCTCAGCAACTCGCTGGTGCTGCTGTATCTCCTCTACTACCTGCGTGACCGCCTGCACCACTCCGACCCCGGCCAGGGCGTCCTCGTCCTCACGGCGGTCAACAGCCTGACGCTGATGGCGACGGTCGTGGCGGGCGGCGTCTGGTCGGACCGGGTGGGCCGGCGCAAACCGTTCGTCGTCTGGTCGGGCCTGCTGATGGCGGTGGCCACGGCGGCCCTGGCCGGCTGGCAGACCTGGCCGGGGGCCGTCGTCGCGTCGGCGGTCCTGGGGATCGGCTTCGGCGTCTTCACGTCGGTCGACTTCGCCCTGATGACCGACGTCCTGCCGAAGGCCCTGGACCGGGGCAAGGACCTGGGCGTGATCAACGTGGCCAACGCCCTCCCCCAGGTGGCGGCCCCGGCCCTGGCGGCACCGATAGTGACGTACCTGGGCGGCTACCGGGTGCTGTACCTGGTGGCGGCGGTGATCGGGCTGGCGGGGGCGGTGCTGGTGGGGCGTATACGCGGGGTGGACTGAGCTCTCACCATGCCCCCATTCCGAATGTGAGATCGAAATGAATCGCACGGATCATCGAGGAAGGTCTTTCGAAATCTGTGCGGCTTCACAGTTGGGTGCGGCGCGGATGATTACTGTCGGAGCAGAACCGGGTATGGCACTCTGGGAGCCGCTACGAAGTTCCTCGGGGGGCGCGCATGGGGGAGCGAACGGAATTCCATGTTCCGAAACCTTCGGAGCCTCCGGAATCCGACCAGTGTCCACAACTCCCTGTGGAGCCAGAGGCTTGGGCGACCCGCAGCATGTGCATGGCCGCACACCTCAATCGTGAATTCCGCACCCAGGTCTGCGAGGGCATCCTGCCGGAAGGACTGAAGGCGGACGGTCCCTCCTTCGGTGTCGATCTTCTCGCGGTGTGGCGCCACGCAAGTCATGCTCGCGATCTCTGGCAGGACGCCGCCGACTCCCTGGACGTGATCCGGTTGACGTCGGCATCAACCGCCCTGATATCGGTGTTCGGCATCTGCGCCGCCTTCCTCCTCAGCCCTTGGTGGATATTGGTCTTCACCGTGGCCGCATCACTGACCGCCGGTTCCGTGTTGCACGGTCGGAAATCACTGCACAAGGTGGTCACTCAGACAGTCGCCTCCGCATCCGACCTTCGGCGGGTTGGCGTAGAGCCGCGGAAAATGTTCGAACCTCGGGACTCGGGGGACGAAGAACGCATCACCACGGTGGAGAAGGCCAACCTGATCGTCTACTCGCCCGCAGCGCTCACCCCCTTCATAGGTAGCGGAATACCTGTCGAACATGTGGTGATGCCTCCGATCGATGTGGGCATCGCAGCATCCGACGGCGACGGCGACGGCGACACGAAGACTTCCCCGACGGCGTTCACCACGCTGGACGTACACAATCACCTGATGTCGAACCTGGCGTCCTGGGGGCTGGACTCCGTCGACGTCGCGCAGCGGCTGTACATCCGGGGGGACGTCATCGCCACTCCGGGCAGAACTCCTTGGGCCGACCGCACGGCGCCTCCGCCGAGCAAGGTTGACGACGCCTGGGTCAAGGCCGGTGTCCTGCGCCCCACCGGGAGGGCCCGCACCTATCTGTGCCTGGAACGCCGGCTGAACGGCGGGCAGCTCGTGGTCTCCATGTTCGTGCGCGCATCACTCCAGGGCCGGCTGCTCTCCTTGGAGATCGCCACTCACGCACTGCCCGGCCTGGACGTACGGTTCAGGCGGCTGAGTGATCCTTTCGACGACTTCTTCGACGCCCAACTCGACCCTGTGGTCGGTCAGACCGTCGCCGGCGCCTGCGAGGAGATCACCCGGCGGCTGCTGTGGCGTTACCTCCTCTCCGGCTCCTGGGAAGCGCCGACGAAACAGGAGAAGCAGGAAGGGGAGGCCGGCGAGAAATCGGAGGAGGAGCAGAAGAACGAGGAGGCCAGAAAGGAAAGGGAGGAGGCCGAGCGGAGTGCTGCCTTAGGAGAACGAGCCTACGACTTCGGCGCCGAGTCGAGCTTCCGGGAACGGACGTCACGGCTTTACATCTCGGACTATTTCGAAATGCTGGACGCCCAGGACTGCCTCCAGCGCATGCAGCGGAGCGTAATCGACTGCCTTGGCGACTTCCTCACCAAACAGGGCGTCGACACGTCGGAGTTCAGGGCACGCAAGGAACAGATCATCAACAACAACACGTTCCAGATTCATCGCGTCGACGGCACCGGCCACCATATCGGCCCTCAGGGAAAGGTCAGTAATGTCCAGGCGAAATCGGCAGGCGCCGGATCCGGATCCGGAGAACGCGAGCGAGGCCCCAGCGAGGCCTGACTCTCCGAAAGGGCAGGACCCCGGGGGAATAAACTTCACCATCGGATCGGTGCACGGCACGGGCCATCACATCGGACCTCACGGCACCATCACCAACAACGTGCACTCGAACTCCGCGGAAATCCGAGCTCTTTTGCAGGAACTCATGGCCGCCGTGCCGACCGTTTCGGTGCAGGACGAGGATGAGGCCGCTCAGCTGACCGCCGAACTAGGACGTGGACGGGTCGACGGCGGGCGCATCCTCGGATTCCTGAGCGGTATCACGGCAACGGCCGGCTCAGTGACCGCCGTGAGTGACGCGGCAGCGAGGCTGGCCGACGCGATCCAGATCCACTGACCGGCACCTCGCCAACAGCCCACTGCTTCGGCTCCCGCTGTTGCGGGCGGGTGGGCAGGAAATCAGAAGCCCAGCCGCCGCAGCTGCTTCGGGTCCCGCTGCCAGTCCTTGGCCACCTTCACGTGCAGGTCCAGGAAGACCGGCGTGCCCAGCAGAGCCTCGATGTGCTTGCGGGACTTGATGCCGACCTCCTTCAGGCGCTTGCCCTTGGGGCCGATGATGATGCCCTTCTGGCTGGGGCGCTCGATGTAGACGTTGGCGTGGATGTCCAGGAGGGGACGGTCCGCGGGACGGTCCTCGCGCGGGAGCATCTCCTCCACGACGACGGCGATGGAGTGCGGCAGCTCGTCACGGACGCCCTCCAGGGCCGCCTCGCGGATCAGTTCCGCGATCATGACCTGCTCGGGCTCGTCCGTGAGGTCGCCCTCGGGGTAGAGCGCCGGGCCCTCCGGCAGCAGCGGAACGATCAGGTCGGCCAGCAGGCCCACCTGCTTGTCGCCGACCGCCGACACCGGCACGATCTCCGCCCACTCGAAGCCCAGGTCCTTGCCCAGCTGGTCGATGGCGATCAGCTGCTCGGCGAGGGTCTTGGAGTCGACCAGATCGGTCTTGGTGACGATGGCGACCTTCGGGGTCTTCCGGATCCCGGCCAGCTCCTTGGCGATGAAGCGGTCACCAGGGCCGATCTTCTCGTTCGCGGGAAGACAGAAGCCGATCACGTCGACCTCCGCCCACGTCGTCCGCACGACGTCGTTGAGCCGCTCGCCGAGCAGTGTGCGCGGCTTGTGGAGGCCCGGGGTGTCCACCAGGATCAGCTGGGCGTCGGGCCGGTGCACGATGCCGCGCACCGTGTGCCGCGTGGTCTGCGGCTGGTTCGCGGTGATCGCGACCTTCTGCCCGACCAGAGCGTTCGTGAGGGTGGACTTGCCCGCGTTGGGACGGCCCACGAAGCAGGCGAAGCCGGCGCGGTGGGCGATCTCGGCCGGCTGCTCGGATGACTGGGTACGAACGCTCATGGCGACCATTCTCCCTGATCCACGAAGCCGCGCCGTACCACTGGGGCGCACCCCCTCCCCACGTGAGCTTTCGGAAACCCCCACGCAACGAAACGTCACGGAAACACACCCGTACGCAACCGGAAACGCTCACCGGGGACTCTGACGAGCCCGCCCACCGTTGGAGACGACCGTGACCCTCGCCGCCGCGCACGTGAACACCGGCGACACCGCATGGCTGCTGGCAGCCACCGCCCTCGTCCTGCTGATGACTCCGGGACTGGCCCTGTTCTACGGCGGCATGGTCCGCACGAAGAGCGTCCTCAACATGCTGATGATGAGCTTCGTCTCGATCGCTCTGGTGACGGTGGTGTGGCTGGCGGTCGGTTACTCGCTGGCCTTCGGCGACGACATCGGCGGCGGGCTGATCGGCGGGCTTGAACACGCCGGCATGAGCGGCCTCGGCCCGGACAGCGTCCACGGCTCGGTCCCCACCCTCCTCTTCGCCACCTTCCAGCTCACCTTCGCGATCATCACGGCGGCGCTGGTCAGCGGCGCGGTCGCGGACCGTACGAAGTTCTCGGCCTGGCTGGTCTTCGTCCCGGTGTGGGCGCTCCTCGTATACGTTCCGGTCACCCACTGGGTGTGGGGCCCGGGCGGCTGGATCCTGGACAAGCTCGGCGCCCTGGACTTCGCGGGCGGTCTGCCCGTCGAGATCACCTCCGGCGCCTCCGGCCTCGCCCTGTGCCTGGTCCTCGGCCCCCGCCTGGGCTTCAAGAAGGACGCGATGCGTCCGCACAACCTGCCCATGGTGGTCCTCGGCGCCGGTCTGCTCTGGTTCGGCTGGTTCGGCTTCAACGCGGGCTCCGCGCTCGGCGCGAACGGACTGGCAGCGGCCGCCTTCCTCAACACCCTGGCCGCCGGCTGCACCGGCCTGCTCGGCTGGCTCTTCGTCGAGCAGCGGCGCGACGGCCACCCGACCACCCTGGGCGCCGCCTCCGGCGCGGTGGCCGGCCTGGTCGCGATCACGCCCTCCTGCGGCACGGTCTCCCTGCTCGGCGCCCTCGTCGTCGGCCTCGCCGCCGGTGTCGTCTGCTCCTACGCGGTGAGCTGGAAGTTCAAGCTGAACTATGACGACTCGCTGGACGTCGTCGGCGTTCACCTGGTCGGCGGTGTCATCGGCACACTCCTGATCGGCCTGTTCGCCGAGAAGGCGATGACCGGCGGCGTCGAGGGCCTGTTCTACGGCGGCGGGCTCGCCCCGCTCGGCAAGCAGCTGCTGGCCGTCGTGGTCGTCGCGGGGTACGCCTTCGCGGTGACGTACGGCCTCGGCAAGCTGATCGACCGGGCGATGGGCTTCCGGGCGAGCGAGGAGCAGGAGCACACCGGCCTGGACCTTACGGTGCACGCCGAGACGGCTTACGATCACGGGGTCCTGGGCCATGGCGCCCCGGTCTCCTCCTCCGTCGTCCCCACCGCCCAGAAGGTCAAGAGCCAGGCATGAAGCTCATCACCGCGATCGTCAAGCCGTACCGCCTGGACGCGGTCAAGACCGCCCTGCAGGAGCTGGGTGTGCACGGTCTGACCGTGACCGAGGCGAGCGGCTACGGCCGTCAGCGCGGCCACACCGAGGTGTACCGGGGGGCCGAGTACCGGGTCGACCTGGTGCCGAAGGTCCGGATCGAGGTCGTGGTCGAGGACGCGGTCGCCGAGGACGTGATCGACGCGATCGTCAGCGCCGCGCAGACGGGGAAGATCGGGGACGGGAAGGTGTGGGCAGTGCCCGTGGAGACCGTCGTACGGGTGCGGACCGGCGAGCGCGGCCCCGACGCGCTCTGACCAGCAGCACTCCGGTCACCACTCCGGCCACGAACACGAGCCCGGCGAGCAGCCACGGCAGCGCGAGGAAAGAGGCGCTCGCCGACTGACGGGTGTCCTGCGCGCTCGCGGTCAGGGTGATGTCTCCCCAGTCGAGCTGCGGTGCGCCGCGCCAGGTCTCGGTGAGCCGCACCCGCTGCCCCGGCAGCAGCTCGGACGGCACCCCGGTCAGGTCGCGGTCGAGCAGCGTACGGCCGAACAGCCCGCGCGCCCTCAGCTCCACCTTGGGGTCGAGGGTGACGTTCCCGGTGTTGCGCAGGGTGTAGCCGATGGTGGCCGTGCTGTCACCGAAGCCGGGGACGAACGGCTGGTGATGACTGATGTGCACCTGCTCGACGGAGATCGCGGGCAGCGTGGGCCCGCTGACCCGGAGATAGACCCGGGCGCCGACGGCCCGCTGCACGCCCAGCGCGAGCTTGCCGCTGCCAGGGTCGATCCGCTCGTCGAGCGCGACGATCGCGCCCGGGTGGTCGCCCGGTTCGGCGCCCTGGGGCACGTGCAGGGTGAAGGACACGGTGACGGTCTTGTGGCCGGGAACGGTGACGCGTGACGTGGCGGGCCGCGCCCAGGCGCCCACTCCACGCATCCGCTCCTTCAGGGTCCGTACGGCGAATCCGCCGTCGCGGGCGGTGTTGTAGGCGTCGGCCGCGTAGAGCCGGAAGGTGAGCGGCCTGCCGGTCTTGTTGGCTACGGCGACCTTGTCGGTGAGGGTCTGCCCGGGGTCGGCCGAGAGGTAGAAGTAGGGGCGCGCGGCGACCTCGGAGGCGACCGGGTAGACGGACCAGCTGCCGTTGTCGGCGGCGTGGGCCGGTGCGGTCGACACCCCCAGGGCGAGGCAGACGAGGCTCAGGAGGAGGACGTACGGCTTGCGCATGGGTGCGGACCCCCACGGACGAGAGACAGGGGGACGGGCGGGTGCGGACGCCCGCACGCTCAGGTGAGCGTCAGTGTGAGCACGCCGGAGTACGAGCCCGGAGGCGTGAACGCCGGTACGTCCAGGGAGAGTCCGGCATCGACGGTGAACTCGCCGCCGGTGAGCGTGGCGTCCGGGGTCGACGCGAGGGTCGCTCCCGAGGTGCCCACCGAACCCGTCGAACCGGCCTTGCAGGTGCTGGGGCTGCTCGCCTTGGTCACACAGGCGGGGGTCCAGCTCAGTCTGCTCGCGTCGATCTTGGCGCCGGGACCGGTGAAGTCGGTGACCTTGCCGGTCAGGGACCAGCCCGCGGGCCCGCCCCGGAAGTCCTTGACGGTCACCGTCTGCAGGGCTCCGCTGGAGGCCCCGCCCTTGCCGAAGTCGACCGACGACAGCGCGACGGCGTCCCCGGCCTGGGACATGGACAGGGTGCCCGCCTTGACGGTGGTGGTCAGCTTCTGACTGCCGGCCGGGACGGGCGTGTTGTCGTTGACGACGTAGGCCGCGGGGCCCGCGCCCTTGTCCGCGTTCCAGGAGCCGCCCTCGTAGGCCACGATCCCGGTCGTCGTCTTGTCGTTGACGACCAGCGAACCGCTGAAGGAACCCTGGGCGCCCGCGGTCACGGTGGCGGTGTCCGCGGTCTGGGTGCCCCCGGCCCGCCCGGCCAGGGTGACGGTGGCGCCCGGCGTGAAGTTGCTGCCGTTGACGGTCACACTGGCACCCGGGTCACCGGAGGCCGAACCCAGCGAGATGGCACGGGTGTTGGCCGGGGTCCCGTCGGTCGCCGTGACGGTCTGCGACACCGGGGCGGGCGGGTTGGTGACCGTGCAGGGGGTGTCCAGTTCGAGGATGTAGCTGGTGTGGATGTTGTAGTCGCCCGGCGAGAGGGTGATCTGGCCGGCCTTGGTGACGGTGAACGTCCCGGTCATGGAGAAGGACGGGAACGCGGCCTTCCCCGGCACCGGCGGGTTCTTCTTCGGTCCGGCGACGGTGACGTCACCGGTCTGGGCGCCGCCGAGGGTGACCTTGCCGGTCGGGGTCATGATGTCGGCCGGCAGGGCCAGGTCGGTGGGGTTGCTGGCGGCGGCCGTGACCACGGTGTAGGTCACGGTGACCTTGTCGCCGACCTTCGGGCTGGCGTTGTCCACCGACACGCTCGCGGTGGTGGTGCCGTCGATCGGCGGAATGCCCGCGACGGCGGGCGGGATGCAGTGCGTGGCGAAGTCCACGTTCGTACCGGCGGCACCGGCCGGACAGGCCAGCGCGCCGCCCGCGGTGACCGCGAGGGCGGTCGCCCCGAACAGTGACGCCCAGCGCCACCGTCGGGATCTTCGGGGTGTCGAACCCATGGGGCCCCTCCTGAGGGTTGCGGGCGCAGCGGCTCATCTGCGCCGACAGGGGGCATTGATGTGGAGCTCGCGTGAGAAGTCAATGGAGATGCCGCAGAAATCTGACGGATCATCAGTTTCTGCGGCATCCGAGAAGAACCGGAACAGATCGCTCAGTCGAAGACGAACGGGCCGGGCGACTGCTTGCCGGTGGCCGTACAGGTGACGTTGACCCCGAAGATCGTCATCTGCAGCGAACCGCCGTACGCCTCCAGGCTGTCACCGGAGGCCACGGTGCCGGTGAGCGGCCCGGCGGTGACCGGGTCGCCGGCGGCCATGGCCGGGTTCTTCGTGCCGGTGAAGACCGTGGTGCCGCCGCCCGCCTTGACCAGGGTGAGCTTGGAGGTGATGGAGTCCTTCGCCACCGCGACCGGTGCCTTGACCGCGGTGGAGGTGAGGGTGATGGTGGCCGAGGTGCCGCTCTGGGTGGCGGTGAGCGTGGCCGCGCCACCGCCGAAGATGCCGCAGCTCGCGTTGATGGTCGCCGTCTGGGGAGTGACGGCGGCCGCGGTGGGCGCGAAGGCGAGTCCGGTGACCGCGAGGGCCCCGGCGACCAGCGCCGCACCTGTTGCCGTGCGCTTGCCTCTCATGAGGATCCGCT
The DNA here is from genome assembly GCF_053597295.1 of Streptomyces sp. NPDC001450. NCBI lineage: Bacteria > Bacillati > Actinomycetota > Actinomycetes > Kitasatosporales > Streptomycetaceae > Streptomyces > Streptomyces sp. NPDC001450. The sequence goes on along the minus strand of NZ_JBSFHY010000047.1, from coordinate 50,928 downwards.
TCCCTTCCCTGTGGGGATGCCATGTGGGGATGGTCGGAAGGTGCGCCGACGAACGAGCAGGCCTGAGCAGGTGGATGCGGGCACACTGCGGCGGCGGTGCGGATCTGACGGATCGTCGGAACTTACGGCTCCATTGATGCGCGAGAGGCAGGCGACGGCAAGGATGAAATCCGGACTACTCCGCGGTGCCCGCCAGGACCGTCAGCTTCACGGCCCCGTCCGGCCCGGCGAGCAGCACCGGCGTCTCGGCTCCGCCCAGGTCGGCCACAGCGGCCCGGTCCTCGGCGCCGACCCCCTCCGCCTCGCTCACCACGGCCGCCGCCTCCAGCGACTTCGCCCCGGAGGCCACGGCCATGGCGACGGCGGTCTGCAGGGCGCTCAGCTTCAGCGAGGCGAGCTGCACCGACCCGGCGACGTACGTGCGCCCGGTCTCGTCCCGTACGGCCGCCCCCTCGGGCACACCGTTGCGGGCCCGGGCGGAACGGGCCAGGGTGACGATCTTGCGGTCCTCGGGGTCAAGCGCGTTGCTGTCGGTCATGCCCCGAGCATACGGACCGGCCCGGACCTGCGCCGAGGTCAGTCCAGGGTCTGAACGATCTCGCTCCGGGCGGCCGTGTGCACCACACGGGCACGGGCGCCGTTCACCAGCGGGAGGTAGGGCGCCACGTGGCCGCACTCGACGTCCGCGACGATCGGTACGCCCAGGGAGCCGAGGGCGTCGAGGACGGCCTCGTGCTGGGTGAGGGTGTGGCCGTCGGGGGCGTGGGTGCGGCCCACGAGGACGGCGGCCGCGCGGTCGAAGAAGCCGGCGAGGCGCATGCCGTGCAGGTTGCGGCAGATGGTGAACGCGTTGTCCTCACAGGCCTCGACGTAGACGAGCAGCCCCTCGTCGCCGGCGAAGGAGGAGTTGTTCAGGTACGGCGTGCCGGCGAGGTTGGCGACGGTCTCGATGCAGCCGCCGATCAGCCGGCCTTCGACGTCCACCTCACCGGTGCCGTCGAGCCGTGTCCAGGTGCCCTCGGCGTCCAGGGTGAGGTCACGGATCCCGGGGTACTGGACGTAGTCGTCCCAGCCGCCGGACCGGTGGCGGCCGGGCGGGGTCTGGGAGAGCGGCTCGCCCTGCGGCGCCGCCACGATGTCGAGCCAGGACAGCAGGCCCTCGGGCGTCCGGTACGGCGTGTCCATCAGGTTGTTGCCGTGCACGGTCGCGACCCCGGTGAGCAGGGTCAGGGGCGTGATCAGGGTCGACATGTCGGACCAGCCGACCACCCACGTCGGCTCGGCCCGCCCGATCCGCTCGAAGTCGAGCAGCGACAGCAGATCGATCGCCGTCTCACCGCCCCACGGCGGCACCACCGCCCGGATCGTCGGGTCGGTCAGCATCTCGGTCAGTTCGGCGGCGCGTTCGGCGGCGGGGGCGCTGATGTGTCCCGAGCCGTCCATGCACCGGCCGACGACCACCTCGTACCCGCGCGTCTCCAGGTCGCGTATCGCCACGTCGAGCCGCCCGCGCATCTTCTCGGGCACCCCACTGGAGGGGGAGGTCACACCGACGCGGTCACCGGGGCGCAGCGGGCGCGGATATCGCACAGAAGACATGCCGGATTCTGACACGCGGTCAGAGGGGCCCGGCAAACGCATTTACGGCCGGTCCAAGCGCAGCCGCTCCGCCCTCGGCAGGCCCGCGACGACGAGGTCGTACGAGTCCTCGATCAGCTCGCGGACCAGGCGGTCCGGGAGTTCGCCGTCCACGGTGACGGTGTTCCAGTGCCGTTTGTTCATGTGGTAGCCGGGGATGATCAGCCCCTCGTGCTCACTGCGCAGCCGGACCGCGTCCTCCGGGTCGCACTTGAGGTTGACCGTCAGGGGCCGCGCGTCCAGCCAGCTCAGCGCGAACATCTTGCCCAGGACCTTGAAGACCGAGACGTCCGGGCTGAACGGGAAGTCCTCCACCGCCGCGTTGAAGGACAGGCAGAAGGCGCGCAGCTCCTTGGGTGTCACTCGGGCTTCTCCTCCCGGGCCCGCCCGCCGGCCGGCTCCACCAGAACCGTGACGATCTTGTTCCGGCGGCCGGCCGCGGCCTCCGCCGTCAGCTGCAGCCTGCGCTCGTCGGGCAGTTCGACCTGGGCCGAGGCGCCGGCGATGGGCACGCGGCCGAGCGCCTTGGCGAGCAGTCCGCCGACCGTCTCCACGTCCTCGTCGTCGTACTCCTCCAGGCCGTACAGCTCGCCGAGGTCGGTGATGTCGAGGCGCGCGGTGACCCGGTAGCGGTCGTCGCCGAGGTCCTCCACGGGCGGGAGCTCACGGTCGTACTCGTCGGTGATCTCGCCGACGATCTCCTCGAGGATGTCCTCGATGGTGACGATCCCGGCGGTGCCGCCGTACTCGTCGATGACGACGGCGACGTGGTTGCGGTCCTTCTGCATCTCGCGCAGCAGGTCACCGGCGTTCTTGGTGTCGGGGACGAAGACCGCCGGGCGCATGGCCGTGGACACCAGGTCGTTCTCGGCGTCGCGGCTGATGTGCGTCTTGCGGACCAGGTCCTTCAGATACACGATCCCGACGACGTCGTCCTCGCTCTCACCGGTGACCGGGATCCGCGAGAAGCCGGAGCGCAGGGCGAGGGTGAGGGCCTGCCGGATGGTCTTGTAGCGCTCGATCACGACCAGGTCGGTGCGCGGGACCATGACCTCCCGTACCAGGGTGTCGCCCAGTTCGAAGACCGAGTGCACCATGCGGCGCTCCTCGTCCTCGATCAGCGACTCCTTCTCGGCGAGGTCGACCAGGGCGCGCAGCTCCGCCTCGGAGGCGAACGGGCCGCGGCGGAAGCCCTTGCCGGGGGTGAGCGCGTTGCCGATGAGGATGAGGAGCGACGGGATCGGACCCATGATCCGGGCGAGGGGCAGCAGCACGTACGCCGCCGCCGTCGCCGTGTTCAGCGGGTGCTGGCGGCCGATGGTGCGCGGGGAGACGCCGACGGCCACGTACGACACCAGGACCATCACGCCGATGGCGACCAGCAGGGCCTGCCAGGTGGCCGCGAACTCCTGCAGGCAGGCGTACGTCACCAGGGCCGCGGCCGCCATCTCGCAGGCGACGCGGACCAGCAGGGCCACGTTCAGATAGCGGGTGGGGTCGGCGGCGACCTGGGCCAGCTTGGCGCTGCCGCGCCGGCCGTTGCGCACGGCCTCCTCGGCGCGGAAGCTGGAGACGCGCGCGATGCCCGCCTCCGCGCACGCGGCCAGCCAGGCGACGACGACCAGGGCGATCGCGCCGATCACGATCTGCGGACTCATACGAGGACCGGCCCTTGGGCTACGAGACGGTCGGCGCCGGCGACGGGCCGGTCAGCCCCCGCTCGGCCCGCCATCCGTCCACGATGGCGGCCTGGAGCCCGAACATCTCGGCCTTCTCGTCGGGCTCCTCGTGGTCGTACCCGAGCAGGTGCAGCACTCCGTGGACGGTGAGCAACTGGAGCTCCTCGTCCATGGAGTGCTGCGTCGGCGCTTCCGCACCCTGCTTGGTGGCGACCTCCGGGCACAGCACGATGTCACCGAGCAGGCCCTGCGGCGGCTCTTCGTCGTCCTTGGACGGCGGCCGCAGCTCGTCCATCGGGAACGACATGACATCGGTCGGACCCGGCAGGTCCATCCACTGGATGTGCAACTGCTCCATGGCGTCGGCGTCCACGACGATCACCGAGAGCTCGGAGAGCGGGTGGATGCGCATCCGCGCGAGCGCGTAGCGGGCGATGTCGAGGATCGCCTGCTCGTCTACCTCGGTGCCGGACTCGTTGTTGACGTCGATCGACATGGTCGTGCTGGTCTACTTCCCCTTGGAGCCCTTGGCACCGGGCCTGCCGTGGCCGCCCTTGTGGGCGCCGTTCTCGGTGCCGTGCTTGCTGTCGTACTTCTCGTACGCGTCGACGATACGGCCCACCAGCTTGTGCCGTACGACATCGTGGGACGACAGGATGGAGAAGTGGACGTCTTCCACGCCCTCCAGGATCTCCCTCACCTGCCGCAGACCGCTCTTCGTGCCGTTCGGCAGGTCGACCTGCGTCACGTCACCGGTGATCACGATCTTCGAGTCGAAGCCGAGGCGGGTGAGGAACATCTTCATCTGTTCGGGGCTCGTGTTCTGGGCCTCGTCGAGAATGATGAAGGCGTCGTTGAGTGTACGGCCGCGCATGTAGGCGAGCGGCGCGACCTCGATCGTGCCCGCGGCCATCAGGCGCGGGATCGAGTCCGGGTCGAGCATGTCGTGCAGCGCGTCGTACAGCGGGCGCAGGTAGGGGTCGATCTTCTCGTAGAGCGTGCCCGGCAGGAAGCCGAGGCGCTCGCCGGCCTCGACCGCGGGACGGGTCAGGATGATCCGGTTGACCTGCTTGGACTGCAGGGCCTGCACGGCCTTGGCCATGGCCAGGTAGGTCTTGCCGGTACCGGCGGGGCCGATGCCGAAGACGATCGTGTGCTTGTCGATCGCGTCGACGTACCGCTTCTGGTTGAGCGTCTTGGGGCGGATGGTGCGGCCGCGGGAGGACAGGATGTTCTGCGTCAGTACCTGGGCCGGGGTCTCCGGTCCGTCGCTCGTCCCGTCCTCGCTCGCCTTGAGCATGGCGATCGAGCGTTCCACTGCGTCCTCCGTCATCGGCTGTCCGGTGCGGAGCACCAGCATCATCTCGTCGAACACGCGCGAAATGAGGGCGACGTCCGCAGGGTCGCCGACCGCGCTGATCTCATTGCCCCGGACATGGATGTCGGCTGCCGGGAAGGCCTTCTCGATCACGCGCAGAAGGGAGTCGCCGGAACCCAGCACGGTCACCATGGGGTGCTGGGCGGGGACGGTGAGCTGCGCTCGTGCCTGCTCCTGCGCGGGGGTGTGAGCTGTGGGTGTCTGAGTCATGGGCCGGCGCTGTAGGCCTGCGGTTCCTCCTCGTCACGGCCGCATAGCTGAGGGCGGCCTCGCGATTCCAGGGTACGACGGTGGACTGACAAGGCCGTAGGGCTTTTCAGCGGGCCACTGCGCAACGGACCGAGTCGGGCGGTGGGTGGGCACGGGCCGGGGTCCAGGGGGCGGGGCCCCGGGTACGTCAGCCGGACCGGCCGAACCCGATGGTCGGCACGGCCCGCCGCAACGGCCACACCCGGTCCAGCTCCTGCGGCACCAGCCCGTCGAGGAACGCGAACCTCTGCAGCGCCACCCGGTCCTGCCCGGGAAGGGACTGCACCTTCCGCCACCACGCCCCGATCTCCGACCACCCCGGCGCCGACAGCGAGCCCCCGAACTCCTGCACGGACAGAGCCGCGGTAAGCCCCGCGAAGGCAAGACGATCGGCGAGCGGCCACCCCGCCAGCGTGCCGGTCACGAACCCGGCCACGAACACGTCCCCCGCCCCGGTCGGATCCAGCGCCTCCACCGCGATCGCGGGCACCTCGGCCGTCTCCCCCGTACGCCGGTCCACCGCGTACGCCCCCTCCGCCCCGAGCGTCACCACCGCCAGCGGCACGTACTCGGTCAGCGCCCGCGCCGCCGCCCGCGGGCAGTCCACGCCGGTGTACCGCATGGCCTCCAGCGCGTTGGGCAGGAACGCCTCGCAGTGTTCGAGGTCGGCGAGGCCCGCCAGGTTCCAGGCCCCGGTGTCGTCCCAGCCGACGTCCGCGAAGACCCGGGTGCCCGCACGGGCGGCCTGGGCGATCCAGGGGGCGCGCGTGCCGGGAGTGAGGGAGGCGACGGCCGCACGCGCACGGGGCGGGAAGTCCGGCGCCGGCTCCTCCGGCGGCGGCTCGTGGCCGTGGGACACCATGGTCCGCTCGCCCTCGTAGGCCATGGAGACGGTCACCGGCGAGTGCCAGCCGGGCACGGTCCGCGAGAAGGTGAGGTCGATGCCCTCGCCCTGTTCCAGCGCGTCCCAGCAGTACTCGCCGTAGTGGTCGTCCCCGAAGGCCGCCGCGAGGGACGTCCGCAGACCGAGGCGGGCGAGCGCGGCGGCCATGTTGGCGATCCCGCCCGGGCTGGAGCCCATCCCCCGGGCCCAGGACTCGGTGCCGCGCACGGGCGCCGAGTCCAGGCCGGTGAAGATGATGTCGAGGAAGACCGTGCCCGTGAGGCAGACGTCCCAGGGCGGATCGTCCGGTGCGCGCAGGACCGCCAGCGGGTCGACCTGGGCCCGGCAGGGCGCTGCACGGGTGAGGTGCTCCGGTTCCTCTCCGGCCATCGTGTGGGACGGGGTCACGGTGTGCTCCCTGAGGTGATGCGGATCTGGCCAGTGTGCACCAGATCCCACCCGGGGCGGGGCTACCAGCGAGGCATCACCGGCGTCCGCCATTGCGGCTCGGCGACCCGCATCGCCGCCGCGTCGTCCCGCTCGCGCATCGTGCCGTCGTCCTCGGCCCACCGCCGGTGCAGCCGGGCCAGCTCGTCCCGGTCCAGTTCGACGCCGAGGCCGGGTGCGTCGGACACCGCGACCCTGCCGTCGGTGAAGGCGGGCCGCTCGGTGAGGACGTCCTCGGACTGCCACGGGTAGTGGGAGTCGCAGGCGTGCCGGAGGTTCGGCACGGTGGACGCCACCTGGGTCATGGCGGCGAGGCTGATGCCGAGGTGGGTGTTGGAGTGCATGGACACCCCGACGCCGAAGACGTCGCAGATCGCGGCGAGGTGCTGGGTGTTGCGCAGTCCGCCCCAGTAGTGGTGGTCGGAGAGCACCACCTGGACGGCGTCCTTGGTGAACGCCTCCTTGATCTCACCGAAGGTGGTCACGCACATGTTGGTGGCGAGCGGGACGCGCGTCCCGGCGGACACCTCGGCCATCGCGGGGGTGCCCAGGGTCGGGTCCTCCAGGTACTCCAGGACGTCCCCGAGTTCCTTGGCCACGTTCAGCGAGGTCTCGACGGACCAGGCCCCGTTGGGGTCGAGCCGCAGCGGATGCCCGGGAAAGGCCTCGGCGAGGGCGCGTACGGCCGCGATCTCCTCCTCGGGCGGGAAGACACCGCCCTTGAGCTTGAAGGAGGTGAACCCGTACCGCTCCTTGAACTTCCGTGCCTGGGCGACGACTTGGGCCGGGTCCAGGGCGGCACCCCAGTCGTCCGGCTCGGCCACGACACCCTCCGGATGGCCGGCCCACTTGTAGAAGAGGTAGGCGCTGTACTCGACCGCGTCCCGCACCCTGCCGCCGAGCAGTGCGTGCACGGGCAGCCCGAGCGCCCGGCCCTGGGCGTCCAGGCAGGCCACCTCGAAGGCGGAGAGCACGGACAGCCGCAGTTTGTCGGCGCTCTGCACTCCCCGCAGACCGCCGGCGTCCACGGCGCCCCTGGTCCGGTCCTCGTCCACGGCGAGGTCCAGAGAGAACAGTCTGTTCACATCCATGACCGAGCGTCCGGTGAGGTGCTCGGCGAGGGAGCGGGCCGGCTCCAGGTACTTGGTGTCGCCGTAGGTCTCGCCGAGCCCGGTGATCCCGTCGGCCGTGACGACCTCCACGATCAGCCGGGGGGTGTACGGCTGGTGCACGCCCTGGGTGTTGAGCAGCGGCGCGTCGGCGACCAGGATCGGCGTCAGACGTACCTCGGTGATGGTCAGGTCACGGGTCACAGGGAGGCTCCTACGAGGTCGAGTCCGGCGGTGAGCAGGGCCTTCAGGTCGGCGAGGTCGGCGGGCGAGGGGTCGGTGAGCGGGGCGCGGACGGGGCCGACGCGTTCTCCGCGCAGCCGGGCCGCCGCCTTCACCAGGGACACCGCGTATCCGGGTGCGCGGTCGCGGAGTTCGACGAAGGGGACGTAGAAGTCGCGCAGCAGCTTCTCGGTCGTGCCGTGGTCGCCGCTCTGCAGCGCGGTGAAGAAGGCGCCCGCGATCTCGGGCGCGAAGGCGTGCACGGCGGAGGAGTAGGCGGGGACCCCGACGGTGGCGTAGGCCCGGGCCTGGATCTCGGCGGTGGCGGCGCCGTTGAAGAACAGGAAGTCGCCGGGGGCGGCGAGGGTGAGCCGCTGGAGGCGGTCGAGGTCGCTGTGGCCGTCCTTGAGGCCGATGACGTTCGGAATGAGCGCGATGCGCCGCAGGGAGGCCACGCTGTAGGCGACCTGGCCGCGCTGGTAGGCGACGATCGGCAGCCGGGTGCGGGCGGCAAGCTGCTCCAGCTGGGCGGCCAGGCCCTCCTGCGGGGCGGCGACCAGGTAGTGCGGCAGCACGAGCAGGGCGTCGGCGCCGGCCTCCTCGGCGATCCGCGCGAACCGGGCGGCCTGCGCCCAGCCGTATCCGGTCCCGGCCACCACCGGCACCCTCCCCCGCGCTCGAACACCCTCGCGTGGGGGGAGCCCCATGGCCGCCTCCTCCACGGCGATGGTGACGACCTGCCGGTATTCCTCCTCGTCCAGCGAGAAGAACTCGCCGGTGCCGCAGGCCGGGAAGAGGGCCCCGGGCCCGGCGGCCAGCCGCGCGGCGACATGGGCGCGCAGACCGTCCGGGTCCAGGGAGCCGTCGTCGTGGAAGGCGGTGAGCGGGAAGGACAGCACGCCGTGCGCCATGCCCTCCCGCAACCGCCGCGCCACGTCCTGCGGAGCCGGGTCGCCACCCACCTGACCATCTCCTCTTATGAATGTTGTCCACGTATGAGAACAGAGGCTAGATACATGGACGCACGGGAGTCAATGAGGGCACAGCAAAAGAGCCCCATCCCGCACACAGCGGGATGGGGCTCTACTGGAGCGCCGGGCAGGCCTTGCACCTGCATTTCCCCGCAGGAAGCGGGGCGTCTTTCCTTGGACCACCAACGCACTGTCCGGCACCGGGAGTTCCGGCGACCGCGACGTGATCAACCATAGCGCATCCGGCGGGGCGCGAGCCAACTCGCCGACAGGGGGCGCTCTCGTACCCCGGCCCGCTGATCACAAACACAGAAGTGACCCGGATCACGTCAGCCGACCTTCTTCCCGAACCGCGTAATTGATACAACTTGCTCGCGCGTTCCTGTCCGTCGACGGTCGTCGCCCATCCCCCCTCTTTTCCGAGCCGCTGCTCTCGTCCGCCCTGGAACGCCCGTGTCCGCCCCCCGCTCCCTGCCCTGGCCCCTCGTCGCCCTTTTCACGGCCGGGTATCTCGCCCCGTACCTGCTGCCGACCACCGTCGGCCGGCTCGACACCGGGCTTCCGCTCTCCGTCACCCAGGCCGGTGCCATCGGCAGTGCGCTGCTGCTGAGTTCGGCCGCGGCGGGCTTCCTGCTGGCCTCCCGGGTCGAGCGGATCGGCGCCCGCACCCTCGCCCGGCTCGGGCTCGCGCTCGCCTTCCTCGGCTACGGCGGGGCCGCGCTCACCGGGGTCGTACCGGCCGTCGTCGCGGGCGCGCTGGTCGGCGGGTTCGGGTCCGGTACCGTCACGGCGGTCGCCGCCAGTGGCATCGCTGGACAGCGTGACCCGCACCGGGTCACCACGTTCGGTCTGCTCGGTGTCTCCGCCCTCGCGGGCGCCCTCTACCTGACGATCCCGCACCTCGGCCCCGGCCACGGGCAGCCCCTCGCGGCGATCGCGCTGACCGCCCTCGCGGTCTGGCCGCTCACCGGCCGCCTGTCCGGTCGTACGGCCCCGGCCCGCACCCACGTCGAGCGCGGCCGGCTCCCCCACCTGCGCGCCGGTCTGCTGCTGGCCGCCACCATGCCCTGCTGGTCCCTGGCGCAGAACTCCCTGTGGGGCGTCAGCGGCCGTATCGGCCTCGACCAGGCGCACCTCACCGAGGTCACCGTCGGCGCGGTGTTCGCGGTCGCGCTCGGCGCCGGCCTGGTCGGGGTCGTGGGCGCGGGGGCGCTCGGGCCGCGGCTGGGCCGGGCGGTCCCGATCGGCGTGGGTACGGCGCTCATCGCGGGCTGCATCGCGCTCAGCGCCTCGGCGACCGACCTGACGTCCTTCGCCGGCGGCGAGATCGCCTGGAACCTGGTCTACCCGGTCGTGCTGTCGTACGTCATCGGTCTCGCCGCCTCCCTCGACCCGCGCGGCCGCTGGGCGGTGTTCGTCGGCTCGGCGGCGTCCCTGGGCGCGGCGGCGGGCCCGCTGGCCGGGAGCATGCTGGCGGCGTGGGCCGGCTTCCCGGTCATGGGCGAGGTGCTGGCCCTCGGGCTGCTGGCGGTGGCGGTACCGATGACGGTGGTGGCACTGCGGGCGGGCAGGCGGACGGTCTCCGTGGTGGAGATCCAGGTGGACACCCCGGCCGTGGCTGCCCAGCCCGCGTACGACACCGCCTACCCGAACTCGTACGCCTCGACCTCGGCGAGGTAACGGGCCCGCCGCTCCTCGTCGTCCTCCAGGAAGGACGCGAGGAAGGAGTTGCGGGCCAGCTCGCGCATCTGCTCCTTGGGCAGCCCGAGGGCGTCGCGCACCGCGTGGTAGTTGTCGGCGACGTACCCGCCGAAGTAGGCCGGGTCGTCGGAGTTGACCGTGCACAGCAGACCCGCGTCGAGCATGGCCGGAAGGGGATGGTCCGCGAGGACGTCCACCGCCCGCAGCCGGACGTTGGACAGCGGGCACAGGGTCAGCGGGATGCGCTCCCGGACCAGCCGCTCGACCAGCTCCGGGTCCTCCATGCAGCGCAGGCCGTGGTCGATCCGCTCGACGCCGAGGACGTCCAGCGCCTCGGTGATGTACGCGGGCGGACCCTCCTCACCGGCGTGCGCCACCCGGCGCAGCCCGAGCGCGGCGGCGACCTCGTACACCTCCCGGAACTTCACCGGCGGGTGCCCGACCTCGGCCGAGTCGAGGCCGACGCCGGTGATCCGGTCCAGGTAGGGCCTGGCCGCCTCCAGGGTCTCAAGGGCCGATTCGGCGGACTCGTCGCGCAGGAAGCACATGATGAGCTTCGTGGAGACGCCGTGGTTCTCCTCGCTGCGGCCGAGCGCCCGCCACAGCCCCTCCACGACCGTGCCCATGGTCACGCCCCGGGCCAGGTGGGCCTGCGGATCGAAGAAGATCTCCGCGTGCCGCACGCCCTGCGCGGCGGCCCGGGCGAGGTAGGCGTCGGCCAGGTCGGCGAAGTCCTGCTCGGTGCGCAGGACGGCCATCAGCTCGTAGTACAGGTTCAGGAAGGACTGGAGGTCCTCGAACTGGTACGCCTTGCGCAGCTCGTCGGTGTCGGCGTAGGGCAGCTCGACGCCGTTGCGGGCCGCCAGCTCGAACGCCAGCTCGGGCTCCAGGGTGCCTTCGACGTGGAGGTGCAGTTCTGCTTTGGGGAGGGGCATCAAAGCATCGTAAGCGTGCTTTGTCCGCGCTTCGGAACCGGCACTCGGAGGAGGTCGTGCGCCACGGTCAGCTCCCCCCCGAACCCGGCGGCCCGTGCCTGCCGCTCGAACTCGTCGGGCTCGGAGTAGCGCTGGCTGAAGTGGGTGAGGACGAGGTGCCGTACCCCCGCTTCCCGTGCCACTGCCGCCGCCTGGCCGGCCGTGAGATGACCGTGGTCCTCGGCGAGTGCGAGGTCCTCGTCGAGGAACGTGGACTCGATGACCAGCAGGTCAGCGCCCTCGGCGAGCGCGTGCACCCCGTCGCACAGCCGGGTGTCCATGACGAACGCGAACCGCTGCCCGCGCCGTACCTCGCTGACCTCGTCCAGGGTCACGTCCCCGAGCCGGCCCTCGCGCTGGATCCGGCCGACGTCCGGCCCCTTGATCCCGTGCGCGGCGAGCCGGTCGGGCAGCATGCGGCGGCCGTCGGGTTCGATCAGCCGGTAGCCGTAGGACTCGACGGGGTGGGACAGCTTGCGGGCCTCGAGCGTGTACGACGGCGTCTCGGCGAGAGTGCCGTCGGCGGCGACCGGTGCCTCGGTGAGGCGGACGGTCTCGCGGTAGGCGGTCGCGTACCGCAGCCGGTCGAAGAAGCGCTGCCCGGAGCGCGGGTAGTGCGCGGTGACCTCGTGCGGAACCTGGTCGAGGTTGATCCGCTGGATCACCCCGGCGAGGCCGAGGGAGTGGTCGCCGTGGAAGTGCGTGACGCAGATCCGGTTCAGGTCGTGGGCGGCGACCCCGGCACGCAGCATCTGCCGCTGTGTGCCCTCGCCGGGGTCGAACAGGATGCCCTCGCCGTCCCAGCGCAGCAGGTAGCCGTTGTGGTTGCGGTGCCGGGTCGGGACCTGGCTGGCGGTGCCGAGGACCACCAATTCACGTACGGACATGGCGACTTATCCAGGGGGCCAGGCCATGCCACGGCCGCCGAGGATGTGCGCGTGGGCGTGCCAGACGGTCTGACCGGCGCCGCTGCCGGTGTTGAAGACGACGCGGTAGCTCTCCAACTCGTCCTCGTCGGCGACGGCCTGGGCCTCGCGCAGTATGTCGGCGGCGACGGCCGGTTCCGCGGCGGCGAGTTCGGCCGCGTTCTTGTAGTGCACCCTGGGGATCACCAGGACGTGCGTGGGCGCCTGGGGGTTGATGTCCCGGAAGGCGACGGTCGTCTCCGTCTCACGGACGATCGTCGCCGGGATGTGCCCTGCGACGATCCTGCAGAACAGGCAGTCGTCCTGCGGTTCTCCCGCCATTGCGCTGCGCTCGCTTTCGCCGGTGATCAGTACGGGGGCATGGTAGTCGTTCGGCCGCGGGCTCGGTGGGGGCTGGTCGCGCCCACGCGGCGGAGCCGCATGTCGATGCAGCCCCGCGCCCCTTTAGGTTGGCAAGCCCGGCGGAGTTTTCGCGGGCTGCTCCTGCAGTGCCTCCAGTGCCAGCCTGATTGCTTCGTCCAGTTGGGGATCCCGCCCCGCCGCCCAGTCCTGCGGGCGTTGCAGGACCTCCACGTCGGGGTCCACCCCGTGGTTCTCCACGCCCCACTCGTATCCCTCCAGCCAGAACGCGTACTTCGGCTGGGTGATCAGGGTGTCGTCGACGAGGTGGTAGCGGCTGTCGATGCCGATGACGCCGCCCCAGGTGCGGGTGCCGACGACGGGGCCGATGCCGAGGGCCTTGATCGCCGCGTTGACGATGTCACCGTCGGAGCCGGAGAACTCGTTGGCGACGGCGACGACGGGGCCGCGCGGCGCGTCGTGCGGGTAGCTGTACGGCCGCATGCCGCGCGGCAGCGCCCAGCCGACGATCCGCCGGGCCAGCTTCTCCACGACGAGCTGGGAGGTGTGGCCGCCGCGGTTCTCCCGGACGTCCACGACCAGGCCCTCGCGGGCCACCTCGACGCGCAGGTCGCGGTGGATCTGGGCCCAGCCGGGGGCCTGCATGTCCGGCACGTGGAGGTAGCCGAGGCGGCCACCGGACGTCTCGTGGACGTAGGCGCGGCGGTCGGCGACCCACGCGTGGTAGCGCAGGGGCTCCTCGTCCGCGAGGGGGACCACGACCGCGTGCCGGGGGTCGCCCCCGCCGACGGGCGAGATGGTCAGCTCGACCGGCTTGCCTGCCGTACCGATCAGCAGCGGGCCGGGGCCGGTGACCGGGTCGACCGGCTGTCCGGCGACCGCGACGATCGCGTCCCCGGGGCGCACGGCGACACCGGGCGCGGCGAGCGGGGAGCGGGCCTGCGGGTCGGAGGTCTCCGCGGGCAGGATGCGGTCGATGCGCCAACTGCCGTCCGCGTGGCGGGAGATGTCGGCGCCGAGCAGGCCCTGCCGGGCGCCGTTGCCGAAGCCGCCGTGCGGGGTGACGTAGGCGTGCGAGGTGCCGAGTTCGCCCTGCACCTCCCACAGGAGGTCCACCAGGTCGTCGTGGGTGGCGAGGCGGCCGAGGAGGGGGCGGTAGCGGTCGAGGACGCCGTTCCAGTCGACGCCGCTCATGTCCGGCCGCCAGAAGTTGTCCCGCATGATGCGGCCCGTCTCGTCGTACATCTGCCGCCATTCGGCGGCCGGGTCGACGGTCTGCCGGATCCGGCTCAGGTCGACGGTGATGTTCGAGTCGCTGTCCTCGTCGTCGGAGCCGCGCCGGTCGGCCGGTACGACCTTGAGGCGGGTGTCGGTCCACAGCAGCACCCGCTTGCCGTCGCCGCTGACCTCGAAGTAGTCGGCGTCGGCGGCGAGGTGCTCCAGGCGCTGCTGGGCGAGGTCGTAGCGCTCCAGCTCGGTCTTGGGGTCCGGGTCGTCGGGAGTGGCCCGGGAGGCGCCGAGGACGCCGCGCACCGGGTAGCGCAGCCACAGCACGCCGTCCTTGGCGGCCCGCAGGTTGGCGTAGCGGCCGGCCTCGACCGGGAAGGGCACGATGCGGTCGGCGAGGCCGTCGAGGTCGATCCGGGTCGCCGGGGTGCCCTCGGCGTCAGGGGTCTCCTCCTTGTCCGGGGTCCCGAAGGGCCGGCCGTGCCGGTGCGGCCCGAACGGGGACGGCGTGGTCGCGGCGAGGGTGATCAGGTACGGGCGGACGCCCTCGACGAAGGCCAGGTCGAAGACGTGCTCGTCGTAGACCGGGTCGAAGGAGCGGCTGGAGAGGAAGGCGAGGTGCTTGCCGTCCAGGGTGAAGGCGGGCGCGTAGTCCTGGAAGCGCAGCGGGGTCGCCTCGGTGACCGACAGGTCCGTGGTGTGGGCGATGCGGAGCTGGCAGAGCGGATGCGGGCCGGGGTGGGACCAGGCGAGCCAGCCGGAGTCGGGCGAGAAGGCGAGGCCGCTGACGTCCCCGTCCTCGCTGCGGTCCACCTCGCGGACCTCGCCGGTCTCGCGTTCGACCAGCAGCAGCCGGCCGTCGTGCGAGGCGACGGCGGCTCGGCTGCCGTCGGGGGCCATGGCCAGCTCCAGGACGCGGCCGAGCTGTCCGGCGGCGATCCGGCGCGGGACGGCGCCGGGTGCGACGCCGGTGGCGGGCGCGAACTCCAGGGCGTCCTCGCCCTCGGCGTCCGTCACCCACACCACCCATTCCTCGCCGTCCGCGCGGAAGGTGCGCGGCAGCCGGGCCCGTACGCCGGGCTGTGCGGCCAGCGCGCGGGCCGGGCCGGAGCGGTGGGTGACCCAGTGGACCGCGCCGCGCACGGCGACCGCGCTGCCGCGCGCGGTGTGGTCGGGGGCGGCGTGGCCGAACCAGCGGGAGGCGTTCACCGGGTGGGGCTGCAGGTCGACGCGCGCGCCGCCGAGCCGGACGTCCAGGCGGCGCGGTTCTGCGCCGTCGAGGTCGTCGAGGAGCCAGAGTTCGCCTGCGCTGCAGTAGACGACCCGGCGGCCGTCCGAGGCGGCGTGCCGGGCGTAGAAGCCGTCGAGGGGAGTGTGACGCCGCAGGTCGGACCCGTCGGCAAGGGAGGAGTAGAGGGCTCCGGTGCCCTCGTGATCGGACAGGAACGCGATCCGGTCCCCCGCCCACAGCGGGTACTCGATGTTCCCGTCCAGCTCCTCGTGCAGCCGCACGAACTCGCCGGTACCTTCTTCACCTTCGGCGGCACGGTCGATCCACAACTTGCCTGCCGTGCCGCCCCGGTAGCGCTTCCACCAGGCGGCCTCGCGGCCCATCGGGGCGGACAGCAGCACGGTGTGCGGGCCGTACACGACGTCGCCGACCGGCCCGTAGGGCAGCGTGGTGGCGGGTCCGCCGTCCAGCGGGATCGCCCGCGCCCAGCTGCGGCGCAGGCTCGCCTGGCCCTGGGTGCTGACCGCGAGGACCTGGCCGTCCGGGGTCCAGCCGCGCACCTGGGTCTTCGAACTCCCCCAGTACGTCAGCCGCTTGGCGGGCCCTCCGGCGACCGGGGCGATGTGCACCTCGGGGGCGCCGTTGCGCGTGGAGGTCCAGGCGACGGTCGTACCGTCGGGCGAGACGCGGGGGTGGGTCACCGGCACGTTGTCGGCACTGACCCGCCAGGCCCGCCCGCCGTCCAGGGGTGCGAGCCACACGTCGTCCTCGGCGATGAAGGTCACCAAGTCGCCGTGGAGGTGGGGGAATCGGAGGTAGCCGGAGGATCCCGTCGAAGCGCCCTTAGTCACCCCGTCACTTTACGCAGCGACCGCCGCGCGCGCCCCCGGTTTCGATCACTTGCCCTGCGCGGGCCAGCAGGTCGGGTCGCCCTTGCACCAGATCGTCCGGGTCACGGTCACGGTGACGGTCGGCTGCCCGCCGGAGGGCCGGTAGGTGACGGGCGGAGCGTACGTCGGCCCTGGCTTGGCGTTGCAGTTGCCGAGCCCGCCGACGTGGAACACCTGCTTGCCCTCGACCCGGGCCGTCAGATCCCCGCGCACACAGGCGCCGTCGACGGCCTTGGTCACCACCCCGACGACGGTGATCTTCCGCAAGTCGTCGGTCTGCCCCTGACAGTCGACGGAGACGACGGTGGTCTCCGTCGGCGAGGGCGCCCTCCCGGGCGTGCGGCCGCCCGAGCTGCCGTAGTTCCCGGTGCAGGTGAGCCAACTCACCTTCACATGCTGCCTTTTCAGCTCGGCGGTGGCGGTCGTGTCGGTGGTGTACGCCACCGCGGCCGAACCGAGACCCCCCGGCTGGCACCCCACGACCGCCCCCACAGCCACCACGACGAGCCCGGCCGCACTCAGCACACGCACGGGCCGCACCCGACACCGAATCCGCCTCAACACCCCCATGCAGGGCAGCGTGCCACCGGCCCGCGCACGGGGGAAGGCCACATACGGTCACTCGTCAGTTCGGAGCGGTCACCATCGGATGATCTCAGCCGCGCAGCAGCAGCCACTCCTGGAGTTCCACCAGGTTGCCCTCGGGGTCCTTGAGGTGGGCCACGCGCATGCGGTCGGTCATGGGGGCCGGGCCGTGGAGCAGGGTGGCGCCGCGGGAGGTGATCTGCTCGCAGTAGGCGTCGAGGTCGTCGACACGCAGGACGACCAGGGAGCGGTGGCCGTTGGCCGGGTCACCCAGTTCGTTCAGGATCTCGGCCATCATGGCGCGGTCCTGCAGGGCGATCCCGGCGGAGCCGGCGTGGGGGCTGAACTTCTCGTACGGGCCCTCGGCGGCGCCGGACTGCGGCTTGAGGCCGAGGACTTCGGCGTAGAAGTGGTAGCAGGCGGCGAAGTCGGTGACGAGGAGCCGCACCTGTGCGAGTTCCATCGTGTTCCCCCAGGTTCGGGTCAGGACCAGCGGCCGGTGCGGCCCATGAGCAGCGCGGTGGCCGCGGTGCCCGCGGTCGACGTGCGCAGCACGCTGCGCCCGAGCCGGTAGGCCTTCGCGCCCACATCCTCGAAGAGTGCCAGCTCTTCGGGGGAGACACCGCCTTCGGGCCCGACGACCAGCACGATCTCGCCCGTGGCGGGGAGTTCGGCGGTCGCGAGCGGCTCGCTGCCGTAGTCGCGGTCCTCGTGCAGGACGGCGGCGAAGTCGGCTTTGGCGAGAAGTGCGGCAACCTGCTTGCTCGTCGCCGCGTCCGCCACCTCCGGGAAGCGCAGGCGACGGGACTGCTTGCCGGCCTCGCGCGCGGTGGCCCGCCACTTGGCGAGCGCCTTGAGGCCCCGGTCGCCCTTCCACTGGGTGATGCAGCGGGCAGCCGACCAGGGCACGATCGCGTCGACGCCGGTCTCGGTCATCGTCTCCACGGCCAGTTCACCGCGGTCGCCCTTGGGGAGAGCCTGGACGACGGTGATACGGGGGCTCGGCTCGGGTTCCACCGGGAACTCGAAGGGCTCGACGACCAGGTGGTCCTTCCCCGACGCGCTGAGGACGACCCCGGCCGCCCCCCGGCCCTTCCCGTCGGTGATCACCACGTCCTCACCGGACTGCAACCGCCGTACGGAGACCGCGTGCCGCCCCTCGGGGCCCGTCACGTCGATGATCGATCCGGGGCCCACGCCCTCCAGGGAGTCGACGACGAAGACCGGAGCCGTCATCGCCCGTCACCTCCGTCCGACAGCGCTGTCCTCGCCGCATCCATCTCGCCGACGAGAACCTGCACCAGCTCCCCGGCCGGCAGCTCGCGGGCCATCCGGTGGCCCTGGCCCGCCCACAGCGCCATGCCCTGCGCGTCCCCGGCCTTGGCGGCGGCCTTGCGCAGCGGTGAGGTCAGGTGGTGGATCTCGGGGTAGGCGGCGGGGGCGTACGGGCCGTGTTCGCGCAGGAAGCGGTTGACCAGGCCGCGCGCCGGGCGGCCGGAGAAGGCGCGGGTCAACTCGGTGCGGGCGAACAGGGGGTTGGTCAGCGCCTGCTTGTGCAGGGCGCTGGCGCCGGACTCGGGGGTGGCGAGGAACGCCGTGCCCAGCTGGGCCGCGCTCGCGCCCGCCGCGAGGACGGCGGCGATCTGGCTGCCGCGCATGAGGCCGCCGGCGGCGACGACCGGGATGCTCACGGCCTCCCGGATCTGGGCGATCAGCGAGAGCAGTCCGATGCCGGAGCCGTCGTTCTCCGGGACGTCCCGGTGGGTGCCCTGGTGGCCGCCGGCCTCCACGCCCTGCGCGATCACCGCGTCCGCGCCGGCCCGCTCGACCGCGAGAGCCTCCTCGGCGGTGGTGGCGGTGACCAGGGTGAAGGTGCCGGCACGGCGCAGGGAGTCGAGGACGTCCCGGCTCGGGACGCCGAAGTGGAAGGAGACCACCGGCACCGGGTTGTCGAGGAGGACGGCGAGCTTGGCGTCGTAGCCGTCGTCCCGGCCGCTGTCGGGGTCGCCCAGCTCGGTCTCGTACCAGGCGGCCTCACCGGCCAGCTGGTGGGCGTAGATCTCGACGGCGCCCGACTCTGCATACTCGGGCTGGGGCATGAAGAGGTTCACGCCGAAGGGGCGGCTCGTGATCCCCCGCAGCTGCTTGATCTCCTGGTACATGCCGTCGGCGGTCTTGTATCCGGCGGCGAGGAACCCGAGACCGCCCGCCTCGGACACGGCGGCGGCGAGCTGCGGGACGGAGACACCGCCCGCCATGGGGGCCTGCACGATCGGGTGGGGGAAGAGATCGGTCAGTGCGGAGGACATGACGGCATGTTGTCACGTCCTTCGAACAAGTCCGAATCCGGGCTTCCCACGGCATAGGACACCGGCATGCGGGGTGCTGGAGCACCCCGCAGACGATGGCTCAGCGCCCGTTGAAAGCGTCCTTCAGGCGGGAGAACAGGCCCTGCTGACCCGGCTGACCGTGCCTGCCCGGGAGCCAACCCCCGGACCCCCGGCCGCCGCATCAGCCGGCGTCAGCGCCCATTGAAAGCGTCCTTCAACCGCGAGAAGAGCCCCTGCTGACCCGGCTGGAACTGCCCCTGCGGACGCTCCTCGCCGCGCAGCTTCGCCAGCTCGCGCAGCAGTCGCTCCTGCTCGGGGTCGAGCTTGGTCGGGGTCGTGACCTCGACGTGGACGATCAGGTCGCCCCGGCCGCCGCCGCGCAGGTGCGTGACGCCCCGGTTGTGCAGCGGGATCGACTGGCCGGACTGGGTGCCGGGCCGGATGTCGACCTCCTCCATGCCGTCCAGGGTCTCCAGCGGCACCTTGGTGCCGAGGGCCGCCGCCGTCATCGGGATCGTGACCGTGCAGTGCAGGTCGTCGCCGCGCCGCTGGAAGGTCTGGTGCGGCAGCTCGTGGATCTCGACGTACAGGTCACCGGCCGGACCGCCACCGGGGCCGACCTCGCCCTCGCCGGCCAGCTGGATGCGGGTGCCGTTGTCGACACCGGCCGGGATCTTGACGGTGAGCGTGCGCCGGGAGCGGACCCGGCCGTCGCCCGCGCACTCCGGGCACGGGGTCGGCACGACCGTGCCGAAGCCCTGGCACTGGGGGCAGGGGCGGGAGGTCATGACCTGGCCCAGGAAGGACCGGGTCACCTGGGAGACCTCACCACGGCCGCGGCACATGTCACACGTCTGGGCGGACGTGCCGGGAGCGGCACCCTCACCGTTACAGGTGTTGCAGACGATCGCGGTGTCGACCTGGATGTCCTTGGTCGTCCCGAAGGCCGCCTCGTCCAGCTCGACCTCGATGCGGATCATCGCGTCCTGGCCGCGCCGGGTGCGCGAGCGCGGGCCGCGCTGCGACGCCGTACCGAAGAACGCGTCCATGATGTCGGAGAAGTTGCCGAAGCCACCTGCCCCGAAGCCGCCCGCACCGGCGCCGCCCGACTGGGAGAGCGGGTCGCCGCCGAGGTCGTAGACCTGCTTCTTCTGCGGGTCCGACAGCACCTCGTAAGCGGCGTTGATCTCCTTGAACCGCTCCTGGGTCTTCGGATCCGGGTTGACGTCCGGGTGCAGCTCGCGCGCGAGCCGACGGAACGCCTTCTTGATCTCATCCTGCGACGCGTCGCGGCGCACGCCGAGAACGGCGTAGTAGTCCGTGGCCACTTACGACTCCGCCAGGATCTGTCCGACGTACCGTGCCACTGCGCGTACCGCTCCCATCGTTCCCGGGTAGTCCATGCGGGTCGGTCCGACCACGCCTAGCTTGGCAACCGCCTCGCCGCCCGAACCGTAGCCGACCGACACGACGGAGGTGGAGTTGAGTCCCTCGTGGGCGTTCTCGTGCCCGATGCGCACGGTCATGCCCGAATCCTTCGCCTCGCCGAGGAGCTTGAGGAGCACGACCTGCTCCTCAAGGGCCTCCAGGACGGGCCGGATCACGAGGGGGAAGTCATGTCCGAAGCGGGCGAGATTGGCGGTGCCGCCGATCATCAGCCGCTCCTCGTTCTCCTCGACCAGTGTCTCCAGCAGGGTGGAGAGCACGGCGGAGACCGTACCGCGGTCCTCGACGTCGAAGGCCTCGGGCAGGTCCTCGACCAGACGCGGCACGTCGGTGAACCTGCGGCCCGCGACCCGGCTGTTCAGCCGGGCCCTGAGGTCCGCCAGGGACGCCTCACCGAAGGGCGCCGGGCAGTCGACCATCCGCTGCTCGACCCGGCCGGTGTCCGTGATCAGCACGAGCATCACCCGCGCGGGGGCGAGCGAGAGCAGCTCCACGTGCCGCACGGTGGACCGGGTCAGGGACGGGTACTGCACGACGGCGACCTGCCGGGTCAGCTGCGCGAGCAGCCGTACCGTGCGCGCCACGACGTCGTCGAGGTCGACGGCGCCCTCGAGGAAGTTCTGGATCGCCCGGCGCTCGGGCGCGGACATCGGCTTGACGCCCGCGAGCTTGTCCACGAACAGCCGGTAGCCCTTGTCGGTGGGGATACGCCCGGCACTGGTGTGCGGCTGGGCGATGAACCCCTCGTCCTCCAGGGCCGCCATGTCGTTGCGCACGGTCGCCGGTGAGACGCCGAGGTTGTGCCGCTCGGTGAGCGCTTTCGAGCCCACCGGCTCCTCGGTGCCCACATAGTCCTGGACGATGGCGCGCAGCACCTGAAGCCTGCGTTCACTCAGCATTCGCGCGCACCTCCAGCATGTCGTCCCCTCGGCTCTTCCGGTCGGCCGCCTGGCACTCTGCGTGTCCGAGTGCCAGCCTTCCCCAGCCCAGTGTACGGGCGTGGGGTACTCACTGGGCAAGGTCGGTCCCGCCGTACCAGGTTGATACCGCTAGCGTCGCGGTATGACGGTGACTTGGGAAGAGCTGGGGTGGGAGCGGCTGGCGCCCGGGGTCGGACGGTGCCGGCTGCCCGGCTGGGACTGCACCGTGGGCCTGGTTCTCGGGGCGGGTACGGCGCTGGTGGTGGACGCCGGGTCGAGCACGGCCGAGGGCGAGCGGCTACGGGCGTCGGCGGAGCGGCTGGCGGGGCACGGTGTGACCCATCTCGCGCTCACCCATCCCCACTTCGACCACGTCTTCGGCGCGGCCGCCTTCGCCGGGGCCCGGACGTACGCGGCGGTGGGCATCGACGCGGTGTTCGCGTACGAACGCGAAGAGCTGCGCCGGGACGCGGTCCGGCACGGCCTGCCGGCCGCGGACGCGGACGAGGCCGTCGCCGCCCTCGCCCCTCCCCGCCACCTGGTCTCGGGCGAGTGGACGCTGGACCTCGGCGACGGCCGGCAGGCGCTGCTGGCCAACGTGGGCCCCGGCCACACGGCCCACGATCTCGCGGTCTTCGTCCCCGGCTCGGTCTCCGGCGCCGCGGAGATCGTCTTCTGCGGCGACCTGGTGGAGGAGTCCGGTGAACCCCAGGCGGGCCCGGACGCCGTACCGTCCCGCTGGCCCGACGCCCTCGACCGGCTGCTCGCCCTCGGCGGCGAGGACGCGCTGTACGTGCCCGGTCACGGAGCGGTGGTCGACGCGGCGTTCGTACGACGCCAACGCGACGAGCTGGCGGCGCGTTTCGGCGTGTCGTGAGTGCTGGTCGGCGGCTTCTCCTATCGTCATCCGAATGCGCCCACCCGTCTCCCACCACCGCCCTTCCAACGAGGGCCCTTCGAGCCCACGCCCTCGCACGTACTCGCCGGACCTGACCCCGCCGTGGAAGAAGCCCGAGCCCGTGCCGGAGGTCCCGGCGGAGCCCGGTCTGGTGGTCGAGGAGCCCGGCACCGGTTTCTGCGGCGCGGTGATCCGCTGTGAGGCGGGCACGGTGACGCTGGAGGACCGCTTCGGCAAGCACCGGGTGTTCCCGCTGGAACCGCGCGGCTTCCTGCTGGAGGGCAGGGTGGTCACCCTGGTGCGGCCCGCGTCGGGTCCGGTACGGCCCACCCGTACGGCGTCCGGTTCGGTGGCCGTCCCCGGCGCACGCGCGCGCGTGGCCCGGGCCGGCCGCATCTACGTCGAGGGCCGGCACGACGCCGAACTGGTCGAGAAGGTGTGGGGTGACGACCTGCGCGTCGAGGGCGTGGTCGTGGAGTACCTGGAGGGCGTGGACGACCTGCCGGCGATCGTGGCCGAGTTCGCGCCGGGTCCGGATGCCCGCCTGGGCGTACTCGTGGACCACCTCGTCCCGGGCACGAAGGAGTGGCGCATCGCCGAGTCGGTGACGAGCGAGCACGCGCTGGTGGTCGGTCACCCGTACATCGACGTCTGGGAGGCCGTGAAGCCGTCGTCCCTGGGGATTCCCGGCTGGCCCCGGGTGCCGCGCGGGGAGGACTGGAAGACGGGGGTGTGCCGGGCTCTGGGGTGGCCGTCGGAGAACACCGGCGCGGTGTGGCAGGCGATTCTGCAGCGTGTGGGGTCTTACAAGGACCTGGAGCCCGAGTTGCTGGGGCGAGTGGAGGAGCTGATCGACTTCGTCACGGGTAGCGGTGAGGCCTGACCTTCTCGTACGTGGCGAATTCGCTGGTGTCCAGTTCGATGCCGAGAGGTTCCAACGGCATCGGTTCATCGGCCCCGTCATGGCACAGTGCGTGCACCGGATCCGGACTCGGCGTCATCACGATGGTCCTCCGCAGCAGCTCCGCCCTGATGCCTTCGGGGGGTTCCAGCTCCTCGAAGAACTTGATCATGTCGAGATCATTCACAGCCGCACCCTACGAACCAGCGCGGCAGCCAAACCCGACTCGCACACCGATTCCCCCGCCGGAGTGATCAGTCCACCAAGTCCCGCACCACCGCATCCGCCAACAACCGCCCTCGCAACGTCAGCACGGCCCGCCCCTCGTCGTACGGCCCCTCCTGGAGCAGTCCGTCCGCCAGGGCCCGCCGGGACGCCGCGAGCCCCTCTTCCTTCAGCAGGGACAGCGGCGCCCCCTCCCGCAGCCTTAGCTCCAGCAGGATGCGCTCCACCCGCCGGTCCTCCTCAGACAGCAGTTCCCGCCCCGCCCCCGGTGAACGGCCGGAGGCGAGGGCCGCCGCGTACGCCCCCGGATGCTTGACGTTCCACCACCGCACCCCGCCCGCGTGCGAATGCGCCCCCGGCCCGGCGCCCCACCAGTCCGCACCCCGCCAGTACAGCTCGTTGTGCAGGCAGCGGGCCGCCTCCGAGGTGGCCCAGTTGGAGACCTCGTACCAGTCGAAGCCGGCCGCGGACAGCATCTCCTCGGCGATCAGATAGCGATCGGCGTGGACGTCGTCGTCCGTCATCGGGACCTCGCCCCGGCGGATCCTTCTCGCCAGCTGGGTGCCCTCCTCGACGATCAGCGCGTACGCGCTGATGTGGTCGGGCCCCGCCCCCAGCGCCGCTTCCAGCGAGGCCCGCCAGTCGTCGTCCGACTCCCCCGGCGTGCCGTAGATCAGGTCCAGGTTGACGTGCTCGAAGCCCGCGGCCCGCGCCTCCGCCACGCATGCCTCGGGACGGCCCGGGGTGTGCGTGCGGTCGAGCACGCGCAGCACGTGCTGCTTCGCGCTCTGCATGCCGAAGGAGATCCGGTTGAAGCCGCCCTCCCGGAGTGTCGTGAGGTACGCGGGGTCGACCGACTCCGGGTTCGCCTCCGTCGTGATCTCCGCGTCCGGCGCCAGACCGAACTCGTCCCGGATCGCCCCCAGCATCCGTACGAGATCGTCGGCGGCCAGCAGCGTCGGAGTACCGCCCCCGACGAACACCGTACGCACCTGGCGCGGGTCGTCACCCAGGACCTTCCGCGCCAGTCGGATCTCGTCGATCAGCGTGTCCGCGTAGTTGTCCCGGGAGGCGAGCACGCCGCCGGTGCCGCGCAGCTCGGTCGCGGTGTACGTGTTGAAGTCGCAGTAGCCGCAGCGGGTCGCGCAGTACGGGACGTGCAGGTAGAACCCGAGGGGTCGGTCGGCGGCGCCGGCGAGCGCGGAGGCGGGCAGCGCGCCGTCGTCGGGGACCGGCTCGCCGTCGGGGAGTGCGGAAGGCATGTCCCCCATTGTCCCGTACGACGCCGGTCACTCCGCCTGGAGCACCAGCAGGGCCAGGTCGTCCTCCGGCAGACCGCCGCCGAAGTCGTGCACCAGACGGCGTATCCTCTCCGCGATCAAGTCGGCGCTCAGACCCGCACAGCCGGACAGGGCCCGCGCGAGCCCGTCGCCGTCGTCGAACTGGCGGGAGCCGGAGCGGCGCTCGGTCACCCCGTCGGTGACGCACAGCAGGCTGTCGCCGGGCCCCAGCTCGATGGTCTCGCTGGTGTAGGTCTCGTCCTCCACGACGCCCAGCAGGGTCTGCGGGCGGGCGGCGGTGCGCACCTCGCCGTCGGGGCGCAGCAGCAGTGGCAGGGGGTGTCCGGCGGAGGCGAGGGTGCAGCGGACGCCGCCGTCGTGCGGGGTCAGCTCGCCGTACAGGAGGGACAGGAAGCGGGTCTGCGGGCCGTCCCCGGGGGCCGCGGGGCGCGCGCCGCCGGCGACCAGCGCGCGGGCGGCCGCGTCGGCGGCTTCGGTGGCATCGTCCAGGAGGAGCTGGTTGAGGCGGTCGAGGACATCGGCGACCCGGTAGCCCTCGCGGGCGAGCAGCCGCAGCCAGGGGCGGGCGAGTCCGATCACGACCGCCGCCTCGGGGCCCTTGCCCTGTACGTCGCCGACGGCGAAGCACCAGCGGCCGTCGCCCGCCGGGAACAGGTCGTAGAAGTCCCCGCTGGGGCCGCCCTTGTCGCAGGGCTCGTAGACGAGCGCGCTGCTCACGCCGGGGATCTCGGCGACCGCGCCGGGCAGCAGGCCGCGCTGCAGGACGGCGCTGATGGTGGCCTGCCGGGCGTACTGGCGGGCGGCGCCGATGGCCAGGGCGACCCGCCGGCCGAGGTCCTCGACCAGGCCGGTGACCTCGTCGGGGAAGTGCTGCAGCCCGCAGCGCCCGATGACCAGCGTGCCCAGCGGGCGGCCGCCCGCGATCAGCCGGTACGCCAGCGCCGCGCCGTGGGCGTCCTGCGGGCCGAGCGCGTCGCCGGGCCAGGGGTACGGCTCCGGGCCGGACCTCAACCCGTCCCGCGGGCAGGGCGGGTCCTTCTCCAGGGCGCGGGACAGCTCATCGATGCGGTTCTCGCTGGCGTGCCAGACACGCGCGGGCGCGCCGCCGTCGCCGCCGCGCACGGTCGCCTCGTCCTCCAGCCACACCGCGCACCAGTCGGCGAGCCGGGGCACGATCAGCTGGCCGGCGAGGGCCGTGACCAGGTTCTCGTCCAGCTGCCCGGCGAGCAGGTCGGAGGCCTCGGCGAGGAAGGACAGCGCGCCCCGGCCGAGCCAGTCCCGGTCGGCTCCGGGGCGCTGCGGCTGCGGGGCGAGGGCCTCGGCGGCCGCCAGGGTGTGGGCCGGGGCGGGCCCGTCCGGGTCCCCCTTGCCGTCGACGGACAGCCGCGCCCACACCGTCTTGGTGCCGGCGCGGTAGGTGACACCCCAGGACTCGGCGAGGGTGGCGACCAGGCGCAGGCCGCGCCCGTGCTCGGGGGTGTCGTACGGAGCCTCGCCGCGCGCGGGGTCGCGCGGCGCGCGCGCCGGGTGGTGGTCGCGCACCTGCACCACGAACGCGCCGGAATCCTCCAGGCGCCAGTCGACCTCCACCTCCGTGCCCGCGTGGACGACGGCGTTGGTGACGAGTTCGCTGACGACGGCTACGGCGTCGCCGGCCAGCCGTGCGGACCCCTCCGGATCGACGAGCCCCCGGCCGGACCACTCGGCGAACGCGGCGCGCACCAGCGCACGGGCGGAGCCGGGCGCGAGTGGAGTACCGGGCAGGGTGGCGAGTCCCTGTGCCCCACAGTCGTCACTCTCGCTCTCCCGCTGTGTCGGTATGGCCGCCATGTCCATGCGGCCAGGGTGACAGAGGGATCCCACACCTGTGCGCTGAGTTACCGAAGTGGACAGGCGCGCGTGAGAACTGTGCTACGGGTGTGCTCGAACGCGGTCGGAAAGTGTGCGGAATTCGAGCATCCGCGCATCCTCGGCTCGGTTCTGCCGTGGCCTCGGCTCAGTCCTCGATGTACCGGATCAGCACGCGCAGCGTCGTGCCGCGTTCCGTCCGCCAGGTCACCTCGTCCCCCACCTCGCGCCACAGCAGCGCCTTGCCCAGGGCCGAGTCGGGGCTGAGCCGCTCCGCCTCGTCGCCGGCGAGCAGCGCTATTTCGTACGTCGTGATCCCAGGTTCGTCCGGGTCCTCGACGCCGACCAGGCATCCCGGTACGACGACGGCACCGCCGGTGCAGGACGGGTCGGGGACGACCTGGTCGAGCAGGGCCCGCAGGAAGCTCCGCCGTTCCTTCAGCGCCTCGCGCCGCTTCTCGTGGGCGGCCAGCTGGGCCTTGCGGGACGAGGAGTCGACGGCCACCACCTCGGGCAAGGGCAGGTCGAGCACGTCCTGTACCCGCTCCAGCTCCCGCTGCACCCGCCGGTGGGCGGCCAGGCTGATCCGGTCGATGCGCAGGCGCGGCAGCGGTCGCTCGGGGGCGGGGGCGGCCCGAGTGGGAGCGGCCTGCGCGGAGGCGGCCGGCTCGGTGGTCCGCACGGGCTGCCGTGGCAGGGCGGGCAGCGTGTGCTGGGCGGCCGTCCGGCTGGGCGCGTTCCGGGCCACGGGCTGCCGGTCCGCCGCCGTTCCACCTCCCGTCGGCCGTCGGTCCACGCGGAGCAGCTCCGTCGTACGGCCGTGGGCGGCTTCGGGGGTGCCGGGCGCGTGGTAGCGGGCGACTCCCACCTGGCCGTCGTCCCCGAGGACGGGTACGTCGACGCGCGCGATCGCGGCGCGGATCATCGCCTGCACCTCGGGATGGGCCATCCGTGCGACGGGCCGCCCACCGCGCAGGACTTCCACGGCATCGGCACCCGGAAAGCCCGGGACCCCGGTATCGCTGAGAAAGCGAGCGGAACCGGCCACGGTCGCACGCAGACTGAACGCGTGCTGGGCCGCGTTGACCTCGTCGCGGTGGAGACGGGCTATGGAGACCAACTCGGGGCCGGCGGGAGGGGTTTGCGGTGCGGCGGGCGCGGCTTGCCGTGCGGGTGGGGTGATTCGCGGTGCGGCCGGGGTGGTTGGCGCATCTGCCGGGCGGGGCTTCGGTACGGATGCGCGGGGCTGCCGTACGACGGTGCGGGGCTGGGGCTCGGCCGTAGCTGCGGCCGGAGGTGCGGCCGGCGCTGCCGGAGCTGCCGGCGGCGCGGCCGAAGCCGCAACCGGCGCGGCCTGGTCGGCCGGCCGGGGCTTTCTCTCGGCGTCGGCCGTCGCCCCTTCGATGCCCAGCCGGTCCAGCTCGGCCCACAGGGGTTCGAGGGCCTTGTCCGGGTCGAGGAAGAAGCGGCTGCCGCGGATGCGGACGAACGTCCAGCCGACCCGCTCCAGTTCACGCTGGCGCGCCGCGTCCGCGTCCGCGTTCTCCTCGTTGTGGAAGGCGTCGCCGTCGCACTCCACGGCCAGGCGCCGGGTTCCGCCCTCGACGACGAGGTCGATGCGGTAGCGGCCGGCCGGATACTGGGGCCGTACCCGGTGGCCCCGGGCCCGCAGGGCCAGGTACACCCGCTGCTCGAAGAGGCTGTCGAACGCCTCGTGCGGCACGTCCGGACGGACCTCGCCGAGCCCCGCGCCGTCCTGTTCCTCGGCCGGCCGGGAGAACCAGTCCAGGTAGGCGCGCCGCAGGTCGGTCTCGCCCCACTCCGTGAGCGTCACGCTGTGGAAGAGCCACGCCTGGTCGCGGGCCCGGGAGGCGGCCACGTTGAGGTGCTGCCGGTTCAGGGCGCTGCTGTAGGGGCCGATGCGGCGCGGTCCGTCCGGACCGGTGAGCGAGGCGACCGTGCCGATGAAGACGACGTCGCGCTCGTCCCCCTGGAACTCCTCGGCGTTGCCCACGCGCAGACGCCGCCGCTGGCGCTCGTCGAGCGGGATCCGGTCGGCCAGCAGATCCTCGATGAGGAACTTCTGCCCGGCACCGAGCAGGGTGATCACACCCATGCTGCGTCCGGCGTAGGCGGGGTCCGCGATGCACCGGGCGACGGTGTCCACCAGCCGCTCGGCCTCGGGCCGGTTGACCTGCTTCTGCCCGCCGCCCTCCACCCAGCCGTCGGCCACGTGGACCGCGCGCAGCGGCGGCAGCCGGTCGGCGCCGTACTGCCGCAGGGGCTGGAGCCGGCCGCCGTAGCACAGCTCGTTGGAGAAGCCGATGATCTCCGGCATGCAGCGGAAGTGCTCCTGGAGCATCAGCCGGCCCCTGCCGCCGGCGAGTCCGGAGGCGATGTCGAAGAGGCTGGCGGTCGGCGTGAACAGGTTGCGGCGGGCGGCGGGCAGTTCGGCGAGCAGCCGCCGTTGGAGGGCGAACTGCTCGTCGTGGTCGACGCCGACCTGGGCCGGGCTGACCTGCTGGTCGTCACCGACGACCACGACCTTCGCGCCGAGCCAGGCGAGCAGCAGCGCCTCGGGCCCGGACTGGCTCGCCTCGTCGATGATCACGACGTCGAAGCGGCCGGCGCGGTCCATGGGGACGGTCTCGGTCACCTGGTGCAGCGGCATGATCCAGGCGGGTACGGCCTCCTGGCTGGCCTGGAGGCTCTCCCGCGCCTGCCGGCGGTAGGTGGCCGCGTACTTGCCGGTGCCCTTGCCGAGCCTGCGGACGTTCTGCTGGTACGAGGTGAGGGCCACGGCCTGGTCGTCGGTGAGCCTGGACAGGCAGTTGAACCAGGCCTTGTCGGCCGCCAGCCGCTCCAGGCCGATGCGGATGTCGGCGTCCGCCTCGGCGAGCAGGCGCAGCTGCCGTGCCTCGGCCTCGGGGTCCGTCAGGTCCGTCATCCGGGCGTGCCAGGCCGACCAGGCCCAGGCGGCCTCGAACTCCGGCAGGCGTGTGTCCCAGGCGGGGTCGTCCGGTGCGGACTCCAGCACGTCCGCGATGTCGGGGAGTTCGGCCGCGACCACCCGGTAGGCGTCGTCGCACGCCTTCTTGCGGTCCAGTGCCTCGCGCAGGTCGTCCAGCTCGCCGACCGCGGCACCGTAGGCCGCCGCGTCGCGGGCCTCGGCCGCCGCGCGCGCCCGCTCCACGGGCGCCGTCGCACCCCGCCGGTGGGCGGCGGACCGGAGCACGTCGAGCGCGTCGCCGAGGAGCGCGCGGGCGGGGTCGGCGGCGCGGCGGGCGGCTCGGGCGCGGAGCGCCGCGCGGACGGTGCGCACCCGCTCCTCGTCTCCCCAGTCGACGCCCGCGAGCCCCGTCGAGGGCGCCGCCGCGCGCGTCACGTCCTGGCGCAGGTCGGCGAGGGTGATGAGGGCGGTGAGGGTACGGATGTCCTGGCGCAGCCGGGTCATGCGCCGGTTGACGCTCTGCCAGGCCTCGGCGCCCTCACCCCACTCCTGCTCGATGTCCCGCAGGTGCCGTTCCAGGGTGACGCGGTGCACCACGGCAAGGGCGGCGGCCTCCGTCTCGACGGTGCGGCCCTCGACCCGGGCCGTCTCGGGGAAGTCGCCGACCGCCTTGCGCAGCCGGGTCTTCAGGCCGAGCGGGCCGCGCAGCTTCTCGCCGGCGGCGAGGCCGTCGCGCAGGGAGGTGGCCAGCCCCAGCGCCGTCGGCACGTCGTACGACTCCAGGCCGCTGACCAGGGTGGAGCCGAGAGCCGCTGCCGCCGCCTCGACCGCGGTCAGGGCCGCCGCGGTGCGTGCGTGCCGGTCGCGGGTTCCGAGGTCCTGCCCGGCGCTGATCTCGCGGTGCAGTGCGGCGGCCCAGCCGGCGGGCAGGGTGGCCGCCGCGGCGGAGACCGCCGTGAACTGGTCCAGGGCCGCTGCCAGCCGGTCCTGCTGCTCGACGGTCAGGGTGGACACGGCGTCGTCCAGCCGCGAGGCGGAACCGTCCTGGCGGAGCGCGGCGAGGTCGGTCTCGGCCTCCCGGACGGTCTCGACCGCCTCGGCGAACGCGGGTCCGGTGGGCAGGCGCCCCGGATCGGGCAGCGCGGCGGTGACCGTGGCCGCGAGGGCGCGGTGCCGGCCGGTGAAGGCGAGGGCAGCGCGACGCAGGTCCGTCAGGGCCTGGGGGTCGAGCGTGGGCGTCTCGGCGGGGACGGCGCCGAGCCACTCGTAGCGCGGGCGCTCGGCGGCGAGGCGTTCGGCGATGCGGGTCAGGGTGCCCTCGTAGTCGCCGATCCCGGCCGGGTGGCGGTAGGTCTCCTGTTCCCGCAGGGCGCGCAGGGACTTGAGGGCGAGCGCCTGTGCGGAGCGCGCGGACCTGAGGCGCTCCTCGTGCTCCTGGATGCGCCGGCGGTAGGCGCGCGCGGAGAAGTCACCCTGCCGGTCGAGGATGGCCTTGACCGACTGTTCCAGTTCCTGCTGTCCGGCTCCGTCGTCGGTGCGGCTGACGCACAGTTCGCGGATGCTGGCGGGGAGCTTGTCCCGCAGGACCTTCAGGGCGCGGGCCGTGTGGCTGGTGATCAGGACGCGGTTGCCGTGGGCGAGCAGGTCGGTGACCAGGTTGGCGATGGTGTGGGTCTTGCCGGTGCCGGGCGGTCCCTGCACCACGACCAGGTCGCGGTCCCGCAGCCGCTCGGCGATGGTGCGCTGCTCGTCGTTGGAGGGCAGGGCGAAGTACAGCTCGGACCGGGCGCCGTTGGCCTCCGGGGTGCCGGGCTCGGGGTCGCCCAGTGGCCGGTCGCCGCCGGCTCCGGCGACGGCGCGGAGCAGCGCGGTGGGTTCGGCGCCCTGTTCGATGCGCAGGGCGACACCGCGCAGTGCTTCGAGCATGCTGCGCCGGGTGCGCTCCCTGAGCAGCAGTACGGGAGCGAAGCTGACGACCGGCACGGCGGGGTCTCCCGTCGCACGGTGCCGGACGGGTGAGGGGTCGTAGCTACCCGCTTCGTGGGCGGCGAAGGTCCAGGTGGTGAGCGCGCGGTGCAGCTGGTCGGCGAGCATCACGTCCGTGGTGTCGCCGGCGGCTTCCAGCTCCTGCCGGACCAGGGCGCGGATCTCGGCGCGCGCCTTCTGCCCGGCGTCGAGCATGGACTCCTCCAGGACCGGGCTGCCGTACTCGGGGTCGGGTCCGACGGTGATGGCCCCGGTGTCGGGGTCGATGGCGATGACGGCACGGCAGGTGACGAGGTGCCGGCGGATCGGCTCGCTCTGGGCGGACCAGGTCAGACAGCCGAAGCCGACGACGAGTTCGAAGCTCTCGCCGAGTTCGGAGGCGTCCACGCACAGGCGGTAGAGGCGGTCGTAGGCACGGACGACCGGTTTCGTGGCACGGTCGCGCGCCGCCCACCTCTCCCACTGGCGCGCCCAGGTGGCGTACTGCTCGTGCACGACGTCGCGGCGGGGGTGGTCGGCGAGGGCGACCGTGAGGTGTCCGGTGCGTGAACTGCCGCCCGCCGAGACCTCGTCGGCCGGGATGTCCGCCTCTGCGCGGGGTGCGGGCGGTTCCTCCCGCTCGGAGTCGCGGAGCTCGCGGCCGTCCAGCCAGTGGGCGAGGGGCAGGGGCGGGGCCGGCGGGTCGTGCCGTACGGGCCGGTCGGCCCGCAGCCACAACGGGGTGTCGCCGGGGACGGCTTCGGTGAGGAAGCAGGCGAACTGCTCGGGCAGGTCGGCGAACCACATCTGGTGCCGGGCGTCGTCGTGAGTGCGTACCGGCCTGGTGCGGCTTTCGCCGACCTCCGCGAGATAGCGGAAGACGTGACGGACGACGTCGTCGGGCGTCGCGGCGGACACGGGCACGCTCACCTCGCTGAACTGGCGGAACCCACATGTGGAGGGATGGTGTGCATCCTATGGGCCGGGTCTGACACTCGTGCCCTTTCCGCCTGTTCCGGGCACACGCCGGCCCCGGAAGGCGAAGTGCCTTCCGGGGCCGGACGGTTGTCTCACGCCTCGCGGGTGCCCGAGTACATCTCGTCGATCAGAGCCTTGTACGTCCGCTCGACCACCGGCCGCTTCAGCTTCAGGCTCGGGGTGATCTCGCCGTGCTCGACGTCCAGGTCGCGCGGCAGCAGCCGGAACTTCTTGATGGTCTGCCAGCGCTGCAGGCCCTCGTTGAGCTGCTTGACGTAGCCGTCGACCATCTCGACCGTCTGCGGGGCCGCGACGATCTCGGCGTACGACCTGCCCTCCAGGCCGTTCTCCTTGGCCCACTGCAGGACGGCGATCTCGTCGAGGGCGATGAGGGCGGTGCAGTAGTTCCGGTCGGCGCCGTGCACCAGGATGTTGGAGACGTACGGGCACACCGCCTTGAACTGGCCCTCGACCTCGGCCGGGGCGACGTACTTGCCGCCGGAGGTCTTGATGAGGTCCTTCTTGCGGTCGGTGATGCGCAGGTAGCCGTCGGGCGACAGCTCGCCGATGTCGCCGGTGTGGAACCAGCCGTCGCTCTCCAGCACCTCGGCGGTCTTCTCGGGCTGCTGGTGGTAGCCGTCCATGATGCCGGGGCCGCGCAGCAGGATCTCGCCGTCGTCCGCGATGCGCACCTCGCAGCCGGGCAGCGGCTTGCCGACGGTGCCGGTGCGGTAGGCCTCGCCCGGGTTGACGAAGGAGGCCGCGGAGGTCTCGGTGAGGCCGTAGCCCTCCAGAATGTGGATGCCGGCGCCGGCGAAGAAGTAGCC
Organism: Streptomyces sp. NPDC001450; assembly: GCF_053597295.1. Lineage (NCBI taxonomy): Bacteria > Bacillati > Actinomycetota > Actinomycetes > Kitasatosporales > Streptomycetaceae > Streptomyces > Streptomyces sp. NPDC001450. The sequence continues at coordinate 17,869 of NZ_JBSFHY010000047.1, read as the reverse complement.
GATCTCGGGGGAAAGCGCGGAGGCGCCCGAGACACAGGCGCGCAGCCGGCCGCCGAAGGCCTCCCGCAGCTTGGAGTAGACGAGGGCGTCGGCGGCCTTGTGCTTGGCGCCGAGGCCGAACGGCACGGCGTGGCTGCCGGTACGGCGGAAGTTGTCCTGCGAGACCTTGGCGTACTCGCGGGCGACCTCGGCGGCCCACTGGAAGATCTTGTACTTGGCCCCGCCACCCTCGCGGGCCTTGGCGGCGACGCCGTTGTAGACCTTCTCGAAGATGCGCGGCACGGCCGCCATGTACGTCGGCTGCACCACCGGCAGGTTCTCGATGATCTTGTCGACGCGGCCGTCGACGGCGGTGACGTGGCCTACCTCGATCTGGCCGGAGGTGAGGACCTTGCCGAAGACGTGGGCGAGCGGCAGCCACAGGTACTGCACGTCCTCGCCGCTGATCAGGCCGGTCGCGGCGATGGCCTTCGCCATGTACGCCCAGTTGTCGTGCGGCAGGCGCACGCCCTTGGGGCGGCCGGTGGTGCCGGAGGTGTAGATGAGGGTGGCGAGCTGGTCCTTGGTGAGCGCGCCGACCCGCTCCTTGATCAGCTCGGGGTGCTTCTCCAGATAGGCGGTGCCGCGCTGCTCCAGCTCGGTGAGGGTGGTCACCCAGTCGTCGGTCTCTACGCCGGCCGGGTCGATGACGACGACCTTGGTCAGCGCGGGCAGCTCGGCGCGCTTCTCCACCGCCTTGGCGACCTGGGCCGCGTCCTCGGCGATCAGCACCCGGCTCTCGGAGTCGGAGAGGATGAACGCGGACTCGTCGGCGTTGGTCTGCGGGTAGACGGTCGTGGTGGCGCCGCCCGCGCACATGATGCCGAGGTCGGCGAGGATCCACTCGACGCGGGTCGAGGAGGCGAGCGCCACCCGCTGCTCCGGCTGCAGGCCCAGTTCGATGAGGCCGGCCGCGATCGCGTACACCCGCTGCGCCGCCTCGGCCCAGCTCAGCGACTTCCAGTCGTCGGGGCCCTGACCGGAGGCGGGCGGGACCGGGTAGCGGTAGGCCTCGGCGTCCGGTGTGGCCGCCACGCGCTCCAGGAAGAGGGCCGCGACGGACGGCGGACGGTTCTCGATCAGGGTCTGTGTGTCGGTCACGACATCCTCCGGGGCCCGCGACAGTGCGGCTGGCTCAAGTGCGGCTGGGTCAACTCACGGGTGGGGTTCGGGCTTGTTTAACTCGCGAGTAACTATCGAGCAGGGATCAGAGTAAGGGGCGACCGGCCGCTGCGTAAGGGGCATCGGCCTGTCACTTTCCACGCAGAGCGACGCTACGCACGCGTAGGGGCCCGCCGCGCTTTCGCACGACGAGCCCCTGTTGTGCCCGGTTTGCGGACACAGCCCGCTGTTACCGTTGGTTACTTCTTGCCCTTGGCCGAGCCCGCGCTGTCATCGCTGGACAGGACCGCGATGAAGGCCTCCTGCGGAACCTCCACGGAACCCACCATCTTCATCCGCTTCTTGCCTTCCTTCTGCTTCTCCAGCAGCTTCCGCTTACGGGAGATGTCACCGCCGTAGCACTTGGCGAGGACGTCCTTGCGGATGGCTCGGATGGTCTCGCGGGCGATGACCCGGGAGCCGATGGCGGCCTGGATCGGCACCTCGAAGGCCTGCCGCGGGATGAGCTCGCGCAGCTTGGCGACGAGCCGCACCCCGTACGCGTACGCGGCGTCCTTGTGGGTGATCGCCGAGAAGGCGTCCACCTTGTCGCCGTGCAGCAGGATGTCGACCTTGACCAGGCTGGAGGTCTGCTCGCCGGTGGGCTCGTAGTCGAGGGACGCGTAGCCGCGGGTCTTGGACTTCAGCTGGTCGAAGAAGTCGAAGACGATCTCCGCGAGGGGGAGCGTGTAACGGATCTCGACCCGGTCCTCGGAGAGGTAGTCCATGCCGAGCAGGGTGCCGCGCCGGGTCTGGCACAGCTCCATGATCGAGCCGATGAACTCGGTGGGCGCCAGGATGGTGGCGCGCACGACCGGCTCGTACACCTCGCCGATCTTCCCCTCGGGGAACTCGCTCGGGTTGGTGACGATGTGCTCGCTGCGGTCCTCCATGACCACGCGGTAGACCACGTTGGGCGCGGTGGCGATCAGGTCGAGGCCGAACTCGCGCTCCAGCCGCTCCCGGATCACGTCCAGGTGCAGCAGGCCGAGGAAGCCGACCCGGAAGCCGAAGCCGAGGGCCGCGGAGGTCTCCGGCTCGTAGACCAGCGCGGCGTCGTTGAGCTGCAGCTTGTCGAGGGCCTCGCGCAGCTCCGGGTAGTCGGAGCCGTCGAGCGGATACAGACCCGAGAAGACCATCGGCTTCGGGTCCTTGTAGCCGCCGAGCGCCTCGGTGGCGCCCTTGGCCTGGCTGGTGACGGTGTCACCGACCTTGGACTGGCGCACGTCCTTCACGCCGGTGATGAGGTAGCCCACCTCACCGACGCCCAGACCGTCCGCCGGGAGCATCTCGGGCGAGCTGACGCCGATCTCCAGCAGCTCGTGGGTGGCGCCGGTCGACATCATCCTGATGCGCTCGCGCTTGTTGAGCTGGCCGTCGATGACACGGACGTAGGTCACGACACCGCGGTAGGAGTCGTAGACCGAGTCGAAGATCATCGCGCGGGCCGGCGCATCGGCGACCCCGACCGGCGCCGGGATCTCCTTGACGACCTTGTTCAGCAGCGCGTCGACGCCGAGACCGGTCTTGGCGGAGACCTTCAGCACGTCCGACGGGTCGCAGCCGACCAGGTTCGCCAGCTCCTCGGCGAACTTCTCCGGCTGCGCGGCCGGCAGGTCGATCTTGTTCAGCACGGGGATGATCGTGAGGTCGTTCTCCATCGCCAGGTAGAGGTTGGCGAGGGTCTGCGCCTCGATGCCCTGGGCGGCGTCGACGAGGAGGATGGTCCCCTCGCAGGCGGCCAGCGACCGCGAGACCTCATAGGTGAAGTCGACGTGCCCCGGGGTGTCGATCATGTTGAGGATGTGCGTCGTGCCCTGGTCGGGGCCCTCGGTCGGGGCCCAGGGCAGACGCACCGCCTGGGACTTGATCGTGATGCCGCGCTCGCGCTCGATGTCCATCCGGTCGAGGTACTGAGCACGCATCTGCCGCTGCTCGACCACACCGGTCAGCTGGAGCATCCGGTCGGCGAGCGTGGACTTGCCGTGGTCGATGTGCGCGATGATGCAGAAATTGCGGATCAGAGCCGGGGCGGTACGGCTCGGCTCGGGCACATGGTTAGGGGTCGCGGGCACGCAGGGTCCTGTCTCTTGAGGCGCCTTATGCCTCGGGTCGGATCGATACGTAGTCTCCATGGTCCCACGCGAGGGGACCGGGGACCGTTTTGGGCCGCCCGGAGGGCCACTGGTACTGTAGATGGCTGTGCCTCATGCCCTCTCAGCGCGAGGCGCGACAGAAAATTTTTGGATCACCGGTTACGGGACCCGAGCGGCCCCGCACCAGAACCTGAAAAGGCTCCTTCGTGGCGAACATCAAGTCCCAGATCAAGCGGATCAAGACCAACGAGAAGGCTCGGCTGCGCAACAAGGCCGTCAAGTCCTCCCTGAAGACCGCGGTCCGCAAGGCCCGTGAAGCCGCTGCCGCGGGTGACGTCGAGAAGGCCACCGAGCTGCAGCGCGCTGCCGCGCGTGCGCTCGACAAGGCCGTCTCGAAGGGCGTCATCCACAAGAACCAGGCCGCCAACAAGAAGTCGGCGCTTGCTTCCAAGGTCGCGTCCCTCAAGGGCTGAAACTCCCTTCTGATCTGACCGCCGGAAGGACCCAGAGCGGGCCCTCTCTCATCCGCTCCCGTCCGGCACCCCAGAGCCTGTTCGCGGCCTGCGTTCGCCACGCGGGAACGGGCTCGCCAGCTTGATCCGAGGCCCCGGTGCCCTCCCTTCCCCAGGGTGGCGGCGGGGCCTTCGGCATGGCCGCCCCCGGGCCCTCGCGTCACGACCAGAGCGCGTCACGACCAGAAGGTGTCGTCCTTGTCGATGTCCGGGACGCACTGGTCGATGTCGGTGATCTTGTCCCCGACGATCCGGAGGACCAGGCATCCGTCCTCGTGGTAGCGCCTGCCCTCGCGCTCCGCGGAGACATGGTGCAGGGCGACGGCGTGGCCCCGGCCGTCGACGAACACGCTGCGCAGGTCCACGCGCAGGCTGCCGCCGGTCTCCTGGAAGAGCCGGCCGTACATGCCGATGACCGCGTCCTGACCCTTGAAGTCACCGGACAGCGGATGGCCGCCGGGCACGTGATGGGTCACGTCCGCCGCCAGCAACCCGCGCAGGGTGCCCATGTCGACACGGAGGAAGGCGTCGTAGCCCTTTCGGACGAGGGTTGCGTGCGGGTGTTCAGCCATGGCGATCGCCACCTTCCAGTGTGTCGGCGATGTACGGCTGATACGTACGATTCTCCTCGCCGCCGGCCCTCGGGCGACTGGATCAGCCCCGGCCCCGGGACCGCGCGGCCCGGGCGATCGTCACGACCGCCTTCTCCAGCGCGTACTCGGGGTCGTCACCGCCGCCCTTCACGCCCGCGTCGGCCTCGGCGACCGCCCGCAGCGCCACCGCCACCCCGTCCGGCGTCCAGCCCCGCATCTGCTGGCGCACACGGTCGATCTTCCACGGCGGCATGCCCAGCTCACGGGCGAGATCGGCGGGCCGGCCGCCGCGCGCCGACGACAGTTTCCCGATCGCCCGCACCCCCTGGGCCAGCGCGCTGGTGATCATCACCGGGGCCACCCCGGTGGCCAGCGACCACCGCAGCGCCTCCAGCGCCTCCGCCGTACGGCCCTCCACCGCCCGGTCGGCGACCGTGAAGCTGGACGCCTCGGCCCGCCCGGTGTAGTACCGCCCGACGACGGCCTCGTCGATCGTCCCCTCGACGTCGGCGACGAGCTGAGCCACCGCCGAGGCCAGTTCGCGCAGGTCACTGCCGATCGCGTCGACCAGCGCCTGGCACGCCTCGGGCGTGGCCGACCGCCCGAACCCCCGGAACTCCCCCCTCACGAACGCGAGCCGGTCCGCCGGCTTGGTCATCTTCGGACAGGCCACCTCCCGCGCCCCGGTCTTGCGCGCGGCGTCCAGCAGCCCCTTGCCCTTCGCGCCGCCCGCATGCAGCAGCACGAGGGTGATCTCCTCCGCGGGCGCCCCCAGGTACGCCTTCACGTCCTTGATCGTGTCCGCCGAGAGATCCTGCGCGTTGCGTACGACCACGACCTTGCGCTCGGCGAAGAGCGAGGGACTCGTCAGCTCGGCGAGCGTGCCGGGCTGCAACTGGTCCGGGGTCAGGTCCCGTACGTCCGTGTCGGCGTCGGCGGCCTTTGCGGCGGCCACCACCTCCTGCACGGCACGGTCGAGCAGGAGGTCCTCCTGGCCCACGGCAAGGGTCACCGGGGCGAGAGGGTCGTCATTCGCAGTCTTCCTGGCCATCGCCTACAGCATCCCACGCGGCACTGACAACGAACCGGCCGCGCACCCCGACCGGTCCCGGACCGCACCCGGAGCCGGCCTCGGGGTCACGGCTCCTCGCGCCAGCCGTCCCACTCCCCCGCGAAGGCGTCCAGTTCGGCAGGGTCCAGGCGTCCGTCCTCGTCGTGCAGGACCAGCAGCCACTGGGCGTCCTCCGCGTCGTCCTCGCCGGCCAGGGCGTCCCGGACGAGCTGGGGCTCCTCGTCGATCTCGAAGCGCTCCCCGAGCGCCTCGACCGCCTCCTCGGCGGCATCGCGGTCGGGCAGCACCAGTACGTGTCTCACATCGCTCACCGCCCCATTCTCCGGCACCCGCCACACACCGAACGGCCAGGTCAGCCCTTCCGCATCAGTCGTTCCGGCTCCGCACCGGCCGGCACACGGCTCTGCCCGATCCCGAACCGCTCCTGGTACACCGCCGGCACCTCCTCGTCCGTCCGCCCGGTCTCGGCGGACACCCGCTCCTCAGTCTCTCGCCACCCGCACCTCCCCGTCCGTCCCGCCGCCCCCGCCGACGGCGAGCGCCCCGTCCCGGTCCGTGCGCAGCACCACCGCCCCGCCGGCCCGCAGCGCGGCGACGGTCGCCGGTGCCGGGTGGCCGTAGGGGTTGTCGGCGCCGCAGGAGATGAGCGCCACCCGCGGGGCCGCCAGCCGTATCAGGTCCGGGTCCTGATAGGCCGAGCCGTGGTGGGCCACCTTCAGCACGTCCACTCCCGCCAGCCGGGCCGCGGCCGGGGAGTGCAACAGGGCCTGCTGGGCGGGGGGTTCGAGGTCCCCGAGGAGGAGCATCCGCAGTCCGCCGGACCGGACGAGCAGGGCGACACTGGCGTCGTTCGGTCCGTCCGGCTCCGGTACCGCGGCCTGCCCCGGGCCCGGGGCGGCGGGTGGCCACAGCACCCGCCAGTCCAGCGGCCCGCTGCGGCGCTCCTCCCCGGCCACGGCCCGGGTGAGCGGGATGTGCCGTTCGGCCGCCTCCTTTCTCACGAACTCGGCCTGCGCCGCCGGTTCTTCGAAGTCCGTGGTCTCGATCGCGGCCACCGAGCGGCCCCGCAGGACACCGGGCAGCCCCGCGACGTGGTCGGCGTGGAAGTGGGTCAGGACGACCAGGGGGATGCGGGTGATGCCCAGCTCCCGCAGGCAGTGGTCGACCAGCGCGGGGTCGGGTCCGGTGTCCACGACCACCCCGGCCCCTTCGCCGGCCGCCAGCACGGTCGCGTCGCCCTGCCCGACGTCGCACATCGCGTACCGCCAGCCCGGCGGCGGCCAGCCCGTGATGACCCGGGTCAGCGGCGCCGGTCGCACCACCACCAGCAGGAGCAGCGCGCCGAGCGCACCGCACCACCAGGGGTGCCGCAGCAGTTGCCGGCCGGCCAGGACGACCGCCACGGTGACCGTCGCCAGCAGCAGCGCGCCGGGCCAGCTCCCCGGCCAGTCCACTCCCGCGCCGGGCAGTGCCGCCCCGGTCCGGGCCACCCCCGCGATCCATCCGGCGGGCCAACCGGCGCACCAGGCCAGCACCTTGGCCAGGGGCATCGCCACCGGCGCCGTGGCGAGCGCGGCGAACCCCAGCACGGTGGCCGGTGCGACCGCCACCTCGGCCAGCAGGTTGCAGGGCACCGCCACCAGGCTCACCCGGGCCGACAGCACCGCCACGACCGGCGCGCACACGGCCTGTGCGGCGGCCGCCGCGGCCAGCCCCTCGGCGAGCCGGGCCGGCACCCGGCGCCGCTGCAGCGCCTCGCTCCAACCGGGCGCCAGTACGAGCAGCGCACCGGTGGCCAGCACGGAGAGCAGGAAGCCGAAGCCGCGGGCCAGCCAGGGGTCGTACAGCACCAGCAGGAGGACGGCCGTGGCCAGCGCCGGGACCAGGGATCTGCGGCGCCCCGTCGCGAGGGCCAGCAGGGCGACCGCGCCGCAGGCCGCGGCCCGCAGCACGCTGGGGTCGGGCCGGCACACGATCACGAAGCCGATCGTGAGCGCTCCCGCGAGCAGGGCGGTGGCCCGCAGCGAGAGCCCCAGGCGCGGGGCGAGTCCGCGGCGCTCGACGCGCTGGGCGAGACCGGGCGGCCCGATGAGCAGCGCGAGCAGGATCGTGAGGTTGCTGCCCGAGACGGCGAGCGTGTGCGCCAGATCCGTCTCCTTGAAGGCGTCGTCCAGTTCGGGTGTGATGCGCGAGGTGTCGCCGACGACCAGCCCGGGAAGCAGCGCCCGGGCATCCGCCGGCAGTCCTTCGGTCGCCTCCCGCAACCCGGCCCTGAGCCGGCCCGCCAGCCGCTGCGGCCCGCTCGGCCCCGCGACGACCTCCGGCACGGGCTCGCTCCGCACCCGCAGCACGGCCGCTGTCCGGTCGCCGCCCGCCAGAGCGGGCGCCAGCCGGGCGTTCACCCGCAGCCGGGTGGACGGCAGCAGCCCGAGCCAGCCGGGGCGTGCACCGCGCGTGCCCTGCGTACCGGTCGCGTCCCCCGTGGGAGGTGCGCGTGGCGCGGGCACGTCCGTGTCGACGACCATCAGCACGGGAGTCCGCGTCCGCACCCCGGCCGCGTCGTCCTCCGCCACGCGCCGCACCTCCGCCCGGGCCAGCACCGCCACGGGCGCCGCGTGATCACCCCGCACCCGTGGCCTGCTCAGCCAGGGGTCGCCGGTCAGCTCGACCTCGGCCGTCACGGTCGCGAACCGCCGCGCCAGCTCGGGCACCGGCCCACGCCGCACATCCGCCCCGTGCAGCCCGGCGCAGGCTGCGGCCGCGGCCACGCACAGAAGCACGGCGGCGACCGGGGCACGGGCCCGGGCGAACCGGACGGACGGCCGCCCCGGCCTCCCCCACCTCCGGGCCGACAGCAGGACTACTCCGGCGAGCAGACAGGCGAGAGCGATGCCGGCGCTCCAGCCCGGCGGCGCATCGAGGACCAGGGCAGCCGTCGCCCAGGCCGCGAGTGCCGGGGGCACCAGGCGGAGGTCGGCCGGGGCCGGCGGCTGCTGCTCGGAGGGGCCGCTCATGGCTGCACCATGGTCCGCAGGTCGGCGAAGCGGCGGTTGCCGATGCCGTTGACCTGGCGCAGCTCGTCCACCGAGCGGAAGCCGCCGTGCCGGGTCCGGTAGTCGATGATGTGCTGGGCCAGCACGGGGCCGACTCCGGGCAGGGTGTCGAGCTGGTCCGCGGTCGCCGTGTTGAGGGAGACCGGGGCCGCCGGTCCCGTCCCCGCCGGTCCGGAACCCGCGCCGCCGCCGGGCCCGGACGGGACGGCCGCCGTCCCCGCGGACGCGCCGACCAGGACCTGCTCACCGTCCACCAGGAAGCGGGCCCGGTTGAGCCCGTCGGTACTCGCATCCGGCCGCACCCCGCCCGCCGCCCGCAGCGCGTCGGCCACCCGCGAGCCCGCCGGAAGCCGCCGGATCCCGGGCCTGCGGACCTTGCCGCCGACGTCCACGACGATCTCCCCGCCCGGCGTCGCCGAGGCGCTCACGACACCACCGGACTTCGCGCCCTCGTCCTTCCTGGCGAACGGCGCCTCGGCGCGCACCACTTGGGGAGCGCTCACGGTCTGCGTCCGTCCGGACCAGAAGTGCTGGACGGCGAACACGGCGGCCAGCACGAGCACCACGGCCAGCGCGACCACTCCCCGCCGCTCGACCCCGCACCGCACCTGCAACCACACCGGCAGCCGCTCCCGCAGAGCGAGCCCGGTCCGCTCCCGCAGGCCCGGCACGACAGGCTCCGCCGCCTCCGAACGGTCTGCCGAGCCGGTCAGTTGTACCTCGGGGGCGGCGGCCGCCCCGGGCTCGGTGGACAGCACGCGGGCCCCACCGAGTTCGGGCAACGCCGTACTCACCCCCGGCGCCACGCCCGTTGCCGTACTCACGCCTGACACCACCCGCGTCGCCGTCCTCGACCCGGGGGCCGCCCCCACCCCCGTCGCCGTACGCGCGGGCGGCTGCCCGCCCGGCGGTGCGTTGCCCGACTCCCGCCATTGCACGGCTCGTTCGCCGAAGAGGAGTTCCGCGCGGCGGCGCAGCTCCTCCGCGGGTGCGGGCACGCGGTGACGGGCGCGGCGACGGTCGGCGGGGCGGCGGATGCGCCCGTCGGAGGTGGGGCCACGGCCCGGTCCGCTGGTCGGGGTGGCGGTGCGTGAACGTGATCGAAGTGCCATGCGACGAGGATGGAACATCTCAACGCTTCACGGTGATCTTGGTCAATTCCCGGGGATTACCGCCCAGTTGTGGAAAACTGCACCACTCACACGAGTGACGGCAGCCCGGGAGACGGGTACGTCAGCGCGGCGAGACGACCGCTCCCAGCAGCCCGGGCCCGGTGTGCGCCCCGATCACCGCCCCGACCTCGCTGACATGCAGATCGGCCAGCCCGGGCACCCGCTCCCGCAGCCGGTCGGCGAGGGCTGCGGCCCGCTCGGGGGCGGCGAGATGGTGGACGGCGATGTCGACCTCGGCACCGCCCGCCCGGTCGGCCACGATCTCCTCGAGCCGGGCGATCGCCTTGGACGCCGTACGGACCTTCTCCAGAAGCTCGATGCGGCCGCCGTCCAGCTGGAGCAGCGGCTTGACGGCCAGTGCGGAGCCGAGCAGTGCCTGTGCGGCGCCGATGCGTCCGCCGCGGCGCAGATAGTCGAGCGTGTCGACGTAGAAGTAGGCGGAGGTGCCCGCGGCCCGCTTCTCGGCCGCCGTCACGGCCTCGTCCACCGTGCCGCCGGCCTCCGCGGCCTCGGCCGCGGCGAGCGCGCAGAAGCCCAGGGCCATCGCTACCATCCCGGTGTCCACCACCCGCACCGGCACCGGTGCCTCACGCGCCGCGAGGACCGCCGCGTCGTAGGTGCCGGACAGCTCGGCGGACAGGTGCAGGGAGACGATGCCGCTCGCGCCGGACTCGGCGACCCTGCGGTAGGTCTCCGCGAACATCTGGGGGCTGGGGCGGGAGGTCGTGACCGGGCGCCGCTTCTGCAGCGCCTGGGCCAGGGAACGCGTCGAGATCTCGGTGCCCTCTTCGAGCGCCTGGTCGCCGAGGACCACGGTCAGGGGCACCGCTGTGATGCCGTGACGCTCCATCGTCCGCGGCGGCAGGTAGGCCGTTGAATCGGTGACGATAGCGACATGGCGGGACATGAGCTGGAGGTTACCTGCCGTAGCGCTCGCGCGGCAGCCCAGCCCCTGTCTGCCGGTCCGGAAGCGGACCGGTCATGTGGTCCTCTCGGGGCGCGGCTTCTTCTGCCAGGGGTAGGAAGGGCGCTGCGCCGGCGGGGTGATCGCCCGGGTCGCCGGCTCATCGGCGGTGCGGGAGGCGGGTGTTTCCTGCCGGGCCTGCTGCTGTGCCTCGGGGCCGTCGGCGGCTGCCGGGGCCTCGGGCCACGGCGGGGGTGCCGGTGTGGGCTCGGCCCGCGTCCAGTGGCGAAGGGCCCCCGCCTCGACGTCGATCTGGGCACTGAGCGAGTCCAGGTCGTCGTCGGAGAAGCGGCGGGCCCGGTCGCGGGCGGCCCAGCGCAGGGAGTCGGCGGACTTGGTGATGCGCTCGGTGCGGCTGCGCAGCTCGGGCAGCCGTGTGGCGAGCGTGGCCCGGTCCGGCTCGGACTCCAGCCGCTTGAGGTCCGCGTCCAGCCCACGGCCGTGCGCGCTGAGCCGCTCGAAGAGGCCCAGGGACTCCTTCAGCGACTCGTCCTCGGCCACACCGGCGTGCAGGGCTTCCTGGGTGGCGCGCATCGAGGCGCGCAGCGTGAGCCGCAGCTGGGCGACCTCCCCGGCCGGGCCGACCTGGGCGAAGGACTTGGCGCGCAGGGTGTGGTCCTCGACCGTGCGTCTGGCCTGCGCGATCGTACGGTCCACTCCGCGCTTGGCGGCGCCGACCGCCTTGACCGTGGCGTAGGCGCCGAGGCCGATGAAGAGCAGGAAGAGCAGGGCGAACACGGTGATCACTGCTTCCATGACGCTCCTCCTCGCCGGATGCGGCACGAGCCGCTGTGTTCTCCACGGTAAACGCAGCGGGCAGGCCCGGAGTTCCAGAAAGACCCCGAACCTGCCCGTAGGGGACTACCCCGACGCCGGGTTTCCCCAGCGCCCGGGCCCCCGGGATCTCCGGTATTCAGATGTCGTCTCAGGCCGGAACGATGTTGACCAGCTTCGGCGCCCGCACGATCACCTTGCGGATGCCCGCGCCGTCCAGCGCCGCGACGACCTTCTCGTCGGACAGCGCCACCTTCTCCAGCTCCTCCTCGGAGATGGCCGGGGGCACCTCCAGACGGGCCTTGACCTTGCCCTTGATCTGGACGACGCAGGTCACGGTCTCGTCCACCACGTACTGCGGGTCGGCGACCGGGAAGTCCTGGTGGACGACCGAGTCGGTGCGGCCCAGCTTGCGCCACAGCTCCTCGGCGATGTGCGGGGACAGCGGGGCGACCAGCAGGACCAGCGGCTCGGCGACCGACCGCGGCACCGGGCCACCGGCCTTGGTCAGGTGGTTGTTCAGCTCGGTGACCTTGGCAATTGCGGTGTTGAAGCGCAGGCCCTCCAGGTCCTGGCGCACACCGTCGATCGCCTTGTGCAGGGCACGCAGCGTCTCCTCGTCGGGCTCGGCGTCGGTGACGGTGACCCCGCCGGTGTTCTCGTCGACGATGTTGCGCCACAGCCGCTGCAGCAGCCGGAACTGGCCGACCACCGCGCGCGTGTCCCAGGGCCGGGAGACGTCCAGCGGGCCCATCGCCATCTCGTACAGGCGCAGCGTGTCCGCGCCGTACTCGGCGGCGATCTCGTCCGGAGTCACCGCGTTCTTCAGGGACTTGCCCATCTTGCCCAGCAGACGGGTGACCCGCTCGCCCTCGTAGTAGTACGCGCCGTCGCGCTCCTCCACCTCGGCGGCCGGAACGGCGATGCCGCGGCTGTCACGGTAGACGAAGGCCTGGATCATGCCCTGGTTGAACAGCTTGTGGAACGGCTCCGCGGAGGAGACGTGCCCCAGGTCGTACAGGACCTTGGACCAGAAGCGCGCGTACAGCAGGTGCAGCACGGCGTGCTCGGCGCCGCCGACGTACAGGTCGACACCGCCGTGCGGCCGGCCCTCGCGCGGGCCCATCCAGTACTGCTCGATCTCGGGGTCGACCAGCTTCTCGCTGTTGTGCGGGTCCAGGTAGCGCAGCTCGTACCAGCAGGAACCGGCCCAGTTGGGCATGGTGTTGGTCTCGCGCCGGTACCTCTTCGGCCCGTCGCCCAGATCCAGGGTGACGTTGACCCACTCCTCGTTGCGCGACAGCGGCGTCTCGGGCTGGGTGTCGGCGTCGTCCGGGTCGAAGGTGCGCGGCGAGTAGTCCTCGACCTCCGGCAGCTCCAGCGGCAGCATCGACTCGGGCAGGGCGTGGGCGATGCCGTCCTCGTCGTAGACGATCGGGAAGGGCTCGCCCCAGTAGCGCTGGCGGCTGAACAGCCAGTCGCGCAGGCGGAAGTTGACGGTGCCCTCACCGATGCCCTTGCGCGCCAGCCACTCGGTGACGCGCGCCTTGGCCTCGGCGACGGGCAGGCCGTCCAGCGAGATCTCGTCGTTGGCGGAGTTGATGATCTTCGCGTCGTACGACCCGAAGGCGTCCTCCCACGTCGAGGTGTCGGTGCCCCGGCCGTCGGTCGGCTCGACGATGCAGTGGATCGGCAGCTCGAAAGCGCGCGCGAACTCGAAGTCGCGCTGGTCGCCCGCCGGGACGGCCATGATCGCGCCGGTGCCGTAGCCCATCAGGACGTAGTCGGCGATGAAGACCGGGATCCGGTCGCCGTTGACCGGGTTGGTCGCGTACGCGCCGATGAAGACGCCGGTCTTGTCCTTGGCCTCGGCCTGCCGCTCGACGTCGGACTTCGAGGCGGCCTGCGCGCGGTAGGCGGCGACGGCCTCGGCCGGGGTGGCGTGGCCGCCGGTCCACACGTCGTGGGTGCCCTCCGGCCAGGCGGCCGGGGTGAACTTGTCGACCAGCGGGTGCTCGGGGGCCAGCACCATGTAGGTCGCGCCGAACAGGGTGTCCGGGCGGGTGGTGAAGACCGTGATCCGCTCGCCGTCGATCGGGAAGTCGACGCGGGCGCCCTCACTGCGGCCGATCCAGTTGCGCTGCTGCAGCTTGATGGCTTCGGGCCAGTCCAGCTCCTGCAGGTCCTCCAGCAGCCGGTCCGCGTAGGCGGTGATGCGCATGTTCCACTGGCGCAGCTTGGCCTTGAAGACCGGGTAGTTGCCGCGCTCGGAGCGGCCGTCGGCGGTGACCTCCTCGTTCGCCAGCACGGTGCCCAGGCCGGGGCACCAGTTGACGGGCGCGTCGGAGGCGTAGGCCAGGCGGTACTCGCCCAGCACGTCGGAGCGCTCGGTGGCGGTCAGCTGGTTCCACGCGCGCCCGTGGTCGCCCGGTACGGCGCGCTCACCGGACTCGAACTGGGCGATCAGCTCGGAGATCGGGCGGGCCTTTTGGGCCTCGTCGTCGTACCAGGAGTTGAAGATCTGCAGGAAGATCCACTGGGTCCACTTGTAGTAGTCCGGGTCGATCGTGGCGAACGAGCGGCGCTTGTCGTGGCCCAGACCCAGCCGGCGCAGCTGGGCCTTCATGTTCTCGATGTTGGCTTCGGTGGACACGCGAGGGTGCGTGCCGGTCTGCACGGCGTACTGCTCGGCGGGCAGGCCGAAGGCGTCGAAGCCCAGGGTGTGCAGGACGTTGTGGCCGGTCATGCGCTGGAACCGGGCGTAGACGTCGGTGGCGATGTAGCCCAGGGGGTGGCCGACGTGCAGGCCCGCACCCGAGGGGTAGGGGAACATGTCCATGATGAACTTCTTGGGCCGGGCGGCCAGCGCGGCGTCGCCGGCCAGGTCACCCTTCGGGTTCGGCGCCGTGTAGGTGCCGTCGACGTCCCAGAAGTCCTGCCAGCGTGCCTCGATCTCGGCAGCCAGGGCGGCCGTGTAGCGGTGCGGCGCGGCCACCTCGGCGGGGGCAGCGGGGTTCGTCTCGCTCATGATCCTCAAAGCTCCATCGATCGTCTCTGCCTGCGGCTGTGTCCTTGAGAAACGAAAAAACCCCTCGCACAGGAGGGGATGCCGCGCCGATGCCGACCCGCCCGGTTCGACCGGGGGTCGGTACTGATCAGCGCGGCCCGCTAAGCAGAAGGCGTACGGCACGCATGGCGCTAGGGTACCGCAGCCCTTGAGCAAGCAGCGACGGACTTCCGTATGCCTTGTTGACATGCCACGAACCCGACCAGAACTGAACGAAGGTCAAGGATTACTTCGCGTAACACCCGCTAAGGGACATCGACACGGTCGCATTGTCCTTTGATAACAACGCAATAACTCAAACCTCGTACTGATCGGTATGGCGCCACCTAGAGTTCGGCAGCGGGACCGCCTTCCCGAAACTGCTCGGAGTTGCCCCCATGAACCCTCGTCGTAGTAACAGCTCACTCCCCAAACCGGGCCGGTCGGCCTATGGGGTGGCGACGGCTGTCGTCCTGCTGCTCATACCCGTGGTGGTGGTGTACGGAGGAGGCTGGCTCCAGGACTTCCTGAACTTCGGTGCGGGCGTCCTGTCGCTCGTCAGCCTCACCAGCTCGGTGATCTGGGGTCTGGTCACGCAGGACCGGCTCATCCTCGACACCCGTCAGCGGATCGTCGCCCAAGCCATCCACCGGGTGCTCGCGGTTGCCTCGATCGCGTTCCTCCTGGTGCACATCACGATCAAGCTGGCCCTGGGACACACCGTCCTGATCGCCGCGCTGATCCCCTTCAGCCTCGGCGTCGCGGGCAGCGGGGGACTGATCGGCCTCGGCTCGCTGGCCGCCCTGCTCATGATCTTCGTGGGTGTCACCGGCGCGCTGCGCAACCAGTTCGCCTCCCCGGCCCCGGTGGCGGCGCGCTGGCGCGCCATGCACATGCTGGCCTACCCGGCCCTGTGCGCGGCGCTGATCCACGGTCTGTTCGCGGGGCGCCCGGCGAAGCCGTTCTTCATGATCTCGTACGAGTTGTGCCTGGTCGGAATCATGGCGGCGCTCGCACTGCGGGCCGCGCCGCGCCCGTTCAAGCGCAAGGTCGCCGACCGGATCGTCGCGCTCATCGGCAGCGAGGAGCGGCAGGGGCTCGAGGGCCTGGAGGCGAGCCGCTCCCGGGTCGCCGAGTCCGGCCTGCAGGGCTTCGAGGGCCGGCGCGAGCCGAAGGCCTCGCCCGCCGGCACTCCGGCCCCCGCCGCCTCGCCGTTGTACCAGACCCCGGCGAGCCCGGCACCCGAGCCCGCGTCCGGCTTCGCGGCGGCCTACCGCGCGGTGTCCACTCCGGGCCCCCAGCAGCAGTCGTACACGGCCGGCCAGACCACACGCATGGACCTGCCGCTGGATCTGCAGGCCACGGAGGCGATGCCGCGCGTGGACGGCCCGTCCAGCACCTCGGGCAGCTGGCCGATCCCGTCCCCGCCGCCGGTCGGCGAGGCCCCTCCGTCGGCGTACGACCCGCTCCAGGACACCGGATACACCATCCCGGTCTACGGCAATCCGGGCACCGGTGGATACGGCGGAAGTGACATGTACGACACCGGTGAGACGAACAACCTCTACGGCACGTACAACTCGGGTGACACGTTCAACAGCGGTCCCGCCACAGAACCAAACCCCGGCACCTCGTACGAGACGCCGGGTTCGGGCGAACCTTGGAACACGCCTTCCGGAGGCTATAGGTGAACGAGGCCCTGCCCGACGTACCCGAAGTCCGCGTGGTCGGACTTCCGCAGCTCACGTCGGGCTTCGACCTTGTGGAGCGGCTCGATCTGCCCATGCACCTGAAGGTGCACGGGCCGCTCGACCCGCTGAGCGGTGAGAAACTCGCCCAACTCGCCGAGGCCATCAACCTCAAGGGCCGCGGCGGCGCGGGCTTCCCCTTCCACAAGAAGCTGCGCTCGGTCGCCGAGTCGGCCATCAAACGGGGTGTGCGGCCGGTCGTCGTCGTCAACGGCAGTGAGGACGAACCGGCCTGCCGCAAGGACACGGTGCTCATCAACCGCGCCCCGCACCTCATCCTGGACGGCGCCCTGCTGTGCGCCGAGGCCCTCGGTGCCCGCACGCTCGTGATCGGGGTCACCCGGGAGTCCACCCAGCGTTCCATGGAGGCCGCGCTCGCCGAACGCGGCCTGAGCAACAGCCGCAGATCGGCGCTGCGCGCGTGGGTGCAGCGCAACCCCGTGCGCATGGTCACCGGCGCCGCCGCGTCGCTGATCCGCTCGGTCGACGGCGGCCCGGCGATCCCGCCCGGCCGCAAGATCAGCGCCTCGCAGAGCGGCGTCGGCGGGGCGCCCACCCTGCTGTCGAACGCGGAGACGTTCGCGCAGCTGGCCATCGCCGCCCGCATCGGCCCCGAGCGCTACGGCAACACCGGCCTGTACGACGAGCCGGGCACCGTCATGCTCACGGTCTCCGGCGCGGTCGCCCGCCCGATGGTGCTCGAGGTCCCCACGGGCGTGCCGCTGCGCTACGTCCTGCAGCTGGCCGGCGCCCCGCCGGTGCCCCAGGGCGTGCTGACCGGCGGCTACCACGGCAAGTGGATCGACGCGGCCACCGTCAACGAGGCGATCGTCTCCCGCAACTCCCTCGACGCGGTGGGCGGTTCGCTGGGCGCGGGCGCGATCCTGCCGATCAGCCAGGAGACCTGCCCGCTGGGCGAGTCGCTGCGGGTGGCCCAGTGGCTGGCCGAGGAGAGCGCCGGCCAGTGCGGCCCCTGCTACCTCGGACTGCCCGCCGCCGCGCGCGGCATGGAGGACATCCTGGGCGGCGGCGGGCCCGCCGCCCTGGAGGCGCTGAAGCAGGTCGCGAAGAACGTGAAACGGCGCGGGGCGTGTTCGCACCCCGACGGCTCCGCGATGTTCCTGGAGTCGACCATCAAGGCGTTCACCGACGACCTGGCCGCGCACGTCCTCGGAAACGGCTGCGGACGGCCCGTGGAGGGCGTTCTGCCGCTCTTCGAGGGAGGCAGGGCCCCTACGGGCATCCCGGGCGGCGGAGAGCCCGAGGAGACCGGTTCCAGCCGCCAGAAGATCTACGTCGACTGGACGCTGTGCCGAGGTCACGGTCTGTGCGCCGACATCCTCCCGGAGGTCTTCGAACTGGGCGCGGACGGTTTCCCGACCGTGGCGCAGGCACAGGTGCCGCGCTACGCGGAGGCGAAGGCACTGCGCGCGGTGCGCCGCTGCCCGGCACTGGCGCTGCGCCTCGAGGAGGACACGCGCGGGCAGGCACCCTCGCGCAACCTGCCCGTCCTGTCCCAGGGCCGCGGCCGCCGCGCCCTCGGACGCTGAGCGAGGCCGAAGGCGGTCACCCGGGCCGGGTGACCGATGTTCTTCAGCGGCGGCCAGGCGGTGCACTACTCCTACGACTTCGCGGCACG